>JAMOQI010000059.1 GCA_027064095.1 Bacteroidales bacterium
CAACGAAACAGCCATGCTATTAGATTTAAATTCACAGGCAAAGAACGTGACGCTGCTACTGGTTTTGACTACTTTGGAGCTAGGTATTATAGTAGTGATTTGAGTATTTGGCTGAGTGTGGATCCGTTGGCAGCTAAATATCCATCGCTTTCTCCTTATGCTTATGTTGCTAATAATCCGATTAATTTAATAGATAGATTTGGACTTGCTCCAGAAGGTGATGACGATCCTCCAAAAGGGAGTAATCCTGATTTGTATGAACAGAATACTCCCAATGGACAAGGATATAGAGGTAATGGTAATTATAAACATAATGAAACAGGGGAAACATCTAGTGATAATAACACTAGAACATCTGGCGGTCAATCATCAACGCCTCAAACATCATCAGCATCAGCGAGGAAGTTTAAATTTCTTCCTTTATTTTTGAAACTTGATAACTATTATTTAGCATACGGTATTGATTACTCTGGAGGTGGAATTTCAGATTCTCAATTTGGTAATATTGTTGGTGGCAAAGTAAAATCAAATATTGATGCAGGAACTTTCTCTAATACTTGTGCACTACGTGTTAGCCACACTTTAAATATGAATGGAGATAAAATACCATATATCAAAAATTTAACATCATCAGGAGCTAATGGAGACAAGTATATATTTAGAGTTTTAGTACTAGAGTCTTATATGCGCAGAACATATGGCCCGCCAACTATTGTGAGCAAAGATTTAAAAGATTTTATAGGACATAAGGGGATAATTATTTTTGACACTCGAGGCTTATGGGGTGATGCTTCTGGTCATTCTACTCTTTTTGATGGAAATAATCGTTTGGGAGGGAATTACAAATTAGATTTTTATTTTAAGAATTCAAATAAAGTGATGTTATGGGAAGCAAAATAAAATTAACGATATTATCTGTACTAATAGTTATAATTACAGTTTCTTTTTCTACAGAAAGAATTAATATTACTAAAGAAAAAAATGAATGGAAGAAACTAACTTTATGTTTGTGTTTGTATGAGTATATTCCTTTAAATGATTCTATAAAACGTCTTGATGGTAGTTTAGCGGGGTATATTCAAACGAACAGTTTGTTTGGTATTGATGATCTAGATAAAACACGTATATTTGTTAGTAAATACTTAAATTCAATACAAATTAATAGCAAAACTAATAGAAGTCTTTCTATGATGAAATGTATCGAATTATACGAAAGTAAAGAGTTGGATGATTTCGTTGATAGCCTTGCTAATGCAGCCCTGCAGCCAACAAATGAATAACATATGAATTGCACGAACATTCGTGCACTTATGAAACCGAAAAATCATCCGTCAGCTGACGGATGATTTTTCGGTTTTGTTATAAAAATGCTAGATATTTATTATTTTATTTTAATAAAAACAGAGTGGATATTTGAATTGGTACTAAAACTTGATAGTTTTCTTAGTTTTTTGCTGTTCACAGATAAGTTGGTGCGAGTGATATTCGCTATTTTAGGGTAAAATCACATTTATCGCAAGCTTTATTCTCGGCAATTCTATTAATACGAGCTTCTTTTAGGTTCTGATTATATTTTTCTGAATCAAATATTTTACCATTAGCTACGTCATTAGGAGAG
>JAMOQI010000060.1 GCA_027064095.1 Bacteroidales bacterium
TCGAGAAATCGAGTGGGGCTTTTTTTATGCCTTGAAATTAGATTGGTTGTTTGTGAAGCCTTCGCTTTATGATTAGCAGCCGTTGTCATAGCGCGATTTCCAGTCGTACTACGACTGGATAAAATAGGATCAACATAAAACTTTGGGGAGTAAGCATTTTTAGTATCATTAATAATAAACAATAAAACAACCTTTTACCAATTACTATTTTTCCGAGGGTAAAGTCTGTTATTTAAGACCTTAATTCTTTTCATTTTATTAAGCTTTTGCTTATTTAAGTTCGGAAAGAATGGTTTTTCCGAGATTTTACAGTATCTAAATCTTGACTATTTCCCTTTTAATCGGCCTCTAATTTTATAATATCTTTGCACTATAATATTTGTTTAAATATAAGAAAAGAACATACAATGAAATATAACATTTTAGCTTTAATAATATTTATTTTTAGTATAGGAAATACTTATTCTCAGATAGGAAATATGTCTATAATTAAAGGATCGGTATCTGATGCTAAAAGAATAACGGCTGCTTATATGATACCTTTAAATAATGGATTGGCTATGATAAATCAAACACTGCCCATTTATTATAAATCTGAAAAAGATGTTATGTTTTATTTTGGTGTTCAATTTAGTTCAGTTTATGTTCCTTATGATTATCATTCGTATGATGTTACAAAGATAGGTTTAGAAGAATATATACCATCAGACCCTTCAATAACTATTGCTCACACTGCGTTTGGAGAAGAAAAGTCAATTTTACTAAAAACAAAGAGCAAGTATTTAATAGGAACTCCATCAGGAATACAAGAAGTGCCAATTTATGAAATTGAAACACCTAAAGGTATTGGATCGTCTGTTCTACCATTTGCAATGGTTAATATAGGAGGTTATTTTTATGGTAATTATTTAACGCTTAAATTTATTCCTAAAATCAAATTTTCTGATTCTGAGATGGATATTTATTCCATAGGATTTGATTTTAGACATGATATTACTAAAATGATTGGTGTTTTAGAGGGCTCTAAATGGAATTTCTCAGTTCTTTGGGGATATCAATATACAAAAATGAATTCATTTTTTGATATTAAGCCAGATGAAAATATGATTGGTCTTAATATTGGAAGTAATAATGGTCCTTATGATGATCAAAAATTAGAAAATGTAATTACTACTTTACCATTGGGGTTTAATGTAGGTTATGAATTTGGAGCATTTAATGTTTATGGTGGTCCGAGTATTGCGTTTAGTACAGCTAATGTAAAGCTTTTGGGGAATTATCCTGTATATTTCAATGTACCTTTAAATAAATTTTCAGTAGTAGTGTTGGATGAAAAAAATCCTTTTGAGTACTCGCAACAAATTAATCAATGGAGATTTGATTTGGGAACTTCTTATCAGTTTAAAAACTTGATAGTGGGATTTAATGCGTCAATAGCAGAGTTCACAAGAGCGAGTCTAATTGTAGGAATGAGTTTATAGTATAAGTGAAAATATATTGGGTTAAAAACAATGAAAGAAGAAGTATTAAAATATTGTTTTTCATATAAAATACTCAAGAGCTATAA
>JAMOQI010000061.1 GCA_027064095.1 Bacteroidales bacterium
TTTCTATAAAAACAAATTTTGGAATGAATAAATATGCATCATTGAAATTTAACTTATCTATGTTTGAAGATGACAGTTTTTCAAAGTAATTTTTAAGCTTATAACTTAAATAAACAAACTTCCAGCTATTTGAATATTTGTTAATAAATTTTTCGATTAAATTAAATTTATTTTGACCTTTATCATTATTTAGACAAAACTCTTCTATACTGCCAATAGCAATTAATTTTTTATATTTACTATATCTATCGTGAGTATAATTGTTGCTGTCGAGGGAGCAAAACGAGCTGTGTAAATTACTAATTGATAATAGTTTATTGCTTAAATTTTCTTTATTGCTTAGGTCAATTTCTATATCTAAATACATATTGCAAAGGAAGTAAATTTTGTTAATATGTTATTGAAAAATTATGTGATTTTGTGAGTAATAATTGGTGTATTGAAAATAAGTTATTACTGTTTATATTATCTTGTATCATTAATAAAAATGAAAATAAAAAAACATATCTTTGCAAATCATATATAAAATATGGGTGTTATAAATTAACTTAATTATAATGGAAGAAGAATTTTCGGATATTAGATATTATGGAGAAGAAGACTTAAATGAGGTTATTCAAAGGTTATTAGATGAACCAACAGTTTATAGAATAGCCAGGTTTATTTTCGGACAAGTATCTGAAGATGAGGTTAAAAAAGAATTACGTAATTATAAGACAATAAAGGAATTTCAGATTGATTTTATAATTAAAATTATTAAGAAAATTATTATTACCAGTACCGATGGATTAACTTCAGAAGGGGTTGATAAGTACAGCCATTCAACGAGTGATAAATATATGTTTATTACTAATCATAGGAATATTGTTTTAGATGCTTCATTCGTTAATTATGAATTATATGAAGCTTATCAAGAAGATTTTGAGTCAACAGCAATAGCTATTGGAAATAACTTACTAGGAATTCCTTGGGTGAAAGATATGGCTAGACTCAATAAGAGTTTCGTTGTTATAAGAGATGCTAGCGTGCAGCAAATGCTTGATAATTCGAAAAGACTATCAAAGTATATTCGTAAGTTAATTACTGAACGAATTAGTTCAGTTTGGATTGCGCAAAAAGAAGGTAGAGCAAAGGACGGAAATGATTTTACTCAACAAGGATTATTAAAGATGTTCCAGATGTCTGGAAGTGGTAATTTTGTCGAAGATTATGCTAGTTTACATATTGTTCCTGCTGCAATTAGTTACGAATATGATCCATGTATCACCGATAAGGTAAAGGAACAAATCGCTATTGAGAATGGTGGCTCCTATACAAAAGGTCCATTAGATGATTTTAATAGTATGTATAATGGTTTAATGTCTTATAAAGGTCGCGTTCATATTAGCTACGGTGATGAAATTACAAAAGATGTATTAGAGTCTTTAGATGGTAATATTTCTAAGAATGAAAAGATTAAACACTTGGCTGATTATATTGATAATTTTATTTATTCTAACTTTAAATTATGGCCCAATAATTATATTGCTTCGGATATGATAAATTCAAAAAAACAGTTTGAAAGTTTTTATACCTCGGAAGAAAGAAACAAATTCGAGAATTATATGTTGGAGAAACTTGCTCCATTAGGTGAGGCTAATAAAGATCAACAAATTTATATTTTCCTTAAAACACATGCTTATCCGGTTAGAAATGCTTATAGAAATAATAGTGATTTTAGCTTTGACTTTTAGATATAGCATTAATTAATTAATTTTATCAATTTATAAAGAATATTTGTAATTTTACTTCGTTATTGACTTTTAGTACTTGGAAGTGTTTTAAGTATTTTTTTGCATATTATAAATAATAAAAAATAATTATGCGTTATTTTTATACTCTCGTAATATTTATATTTATCACCAATGTATTGTGCTCGCAAACAGCGAAGTATAGTAATGAGTTTTTGGCAATAGGTGTAGGAGCTAGATCCTTGGCAATGTCCAATTCTGTTGTTGCAAGTAGTAATTCTGCATACTGGAATCCATCAGGTCTTATAGATATTAATAGAGATAGAGAGGTGTCATTAATGCATTCAGAGTATTTTGCCGGTATATCAAAGTATGATTTTGGTTCATTTGTCGCTACGTTTAATGAAAAATCTGCAGGCGCTTTATCAATCATTAGATTTAGTGTTGATGACATTCCAAATACATCAGAGCTGATTGATGGTCAGGGAAATATAAATTATGATAAAGTTACTTCCTTTAGTTCTACCGATCTTGCTGTAATACTCTCGTATTCGCATTCTTCAAAGATAGAAGGGCTTTCATTTGGAGGTAATGCCAAAATAATAAGGCGTAAAGTAGGGGACTTTGGTTCTTCATGGGGCTTTGGATTGGACATTGCTGCTAAATATTCTAAAGATAAATGGATTATGGGTGTAATGTTAAGAGATATTACAACAACTTTTAATTCATGGTCCTATAACCTTGATGAAGCTATGAAGTCAGCATTTGCCCGTACTGGTAATACTATTCCTGTAAATAGTACAGAAATAACATTACCTAGAGCAATATTTGCTGTGGGCAAGCATTTTAAAATTCATAATAATATTGGACTACTGACAGAAGTTAATCTGGATATTACCACTGATGGCAAAAGAAATGTTTTAATAAAGTCAGACCCTTTTAGTATTGACCCACATATAGGTTTGGAATTTGATTTTAAGAAGATAGTTTTCTTTAGATTTGGTGTTGGAAATATCCAGAAAGAAACTATGACTGATAATGTTAAGAAAACGACTTTTCAACCAAATGTGGGTTTAGGAATAATATTAATGAAAACAATTAGCATTGATTATGCATTTACTGATATTGGTAATCAATCTATTGCGTTGTATTCTAATGTGTTTTCGTTAAAATATAGTTTTAATACTAAAAAAGATTAGGAGAAAGTTTTATGTATAAGAAAATTTTATTTTTATTATTAATTAGCTTTGTTTCCATAAATATTAATGCTCAATCTTATGGTAATGAGTGGATAAATTATTCACAAAAATATTATAAGTTTCCAGTAGTAGAAAATGGAATATACAGAATTACATATTCTCAACTTATAAGTGCCGGTGTTCCTGTTTCATCAATAAATAGCCCATTAAATATGCAGGTATTTGGTAGGGGTAAAGAGATACCTTTATATATAACCAATGAGAGTACCGGTGTGTTTGGACCTAACGATTATATTGAGTTTTATGCACAAAAGAACGATGCTTGGTACGACACAGTACTTTATGCTTATAATGATTGGATGGTTAATACTGACTATAGCTTGTTTACTGATACTGCATATTATTATTTTACTTGGAATTCGTCTGTCAATAATTTGAGATTAAGTATAAGTAATGATGTAAATTACTCTGCCTATAATAATTCTGATTATTTTATTTATGACTCAAGATTATATTTTAATAGTTACTATATTGAAGGAGTAAAAAAGAAATTATCTTCATATTTTATTTCCGATCCAAACTATGTTGAAGGAGAGGCCTGGTATGACTATGCTATTAGTCTGGGGGAAAGTAGAACTAGGAATTTGGGCACAAAAAATGTTTATGTTAATGGTCCTGCCGCCGAGACTTTTATTGATGTTATGGGGGCATCGGATTTTAGTAATGGTAATAATCCGGATCACCATTTGAGTATTAGTGTTGCAGGAATTAATATCGATACATTATATTCCGGTTATAAAAGACTTAAATTTCATAAAGTATTGAATAATGCAAATCTGGGAAGTAGCACTACCGCTTTTACATTTAGTTCTATTAATGATATTAATAGTGGAGCAGATAGATTTGCTATTCCTTATCTGAGAATTGTTTATCCACATACTACTGATCTTGAATTGAGAGATGAGTTTGATATGTTGGTAGATGATGTTTCCTCACAATCAAAGGTTTATTATAACTTTAGTAATTTTAATGGTGGTAATTCACCTGTATTATATGATTTGGATAATAATATTAGGATAAAAGTAACCAAGAATAACAATAATTATCAAGTACTTATACCAAATTCTAATGGGCAAAAGCATTGCTATATTGCAGGGGAAAGTAATATACATATTGTAAGTGGAATGCTGCCAATAAGTAGTACAGCTAAATTTACTAACATTGTTGCTCAAAACTCTAATGCAGATTTTATTATCATCACTAATAAAAAGTTTTTAGTTAATTCAGGCAGCTATCAGAATGCTAATGACTATGCATTGTATAAAAATAGCATTGGATATAATACTCTTGTTGTAGATATTGAAGAGCTTTACCATCAGTTTTGTTATGGTATAAGAAAGAATCCAATGGCAATAAGAAATTTTGTTCGAAAAATGGGTGATTCATATGGCTTTTCTAAATATAGAGGTTTGTTTATAATAGGTAAATCATATCGGGCAACACAATATCGTAAGGATGCAAGCTTATTTGCCGGTACATTGGTGCCAACTTTAGGCTCGCCACCTTCCGATATTCAAATTTTAAGTGGTATCATTGATAATTTGTATACTCCGGCAATTCCCATCGGACGTCTTAGCGCACAAACTTTAAATCATGTAGATTTATATCTTGATAAAGTTAAAATGCATGAAGATAGTCTGATAACACCACAAGCAATGTGGATGAAAGACATACTTCATTTTAGTGGCGGAAGTACGATAGATGAGCAAATTAGGTTCTCAAATTATTTAAAAAGTTATGAATATATTGTTGAAGACACTATTTTTGGGGGTAATGTAGTTACTTTTTATAAAACATCTACAGATCCAATTCAAATAAATCTCAGCAATTTGATAAAATATTATGTTAATAAAGGAACAAGTTTGATGACTTTCTTTGGTCATGCTGCGGGAATTGGTTTTGATATTAGTATTGATGACCCATCTGAATATTCCAATTATGGTAAATATCCTTTTCTGTTGGCAAATAGCTGCTATGCAGGTGATATCTTCCAAAATACGAATAATGGGGTTGCTAATTCTTCAGAAGAATTTGTTCTAATACGCGATAAGGGTATGATTGGATATCTTGCTTCAATAACACCAGGTTTTGATAGCTTTTTAAATTTGTATTCCAGAAATTTTTATAAAAAATTCTCTTCCACAAATTATGGTGAATCAATAGGGCGTATAATACAACAAACAATAAATGATATTCAGACACCAGTAAATATAGGTGTTAAAGAAGTATGTTTGGAGATGACACTTCATGGAGATCCAAGTTTGAGAATGAATCCGGCACCGAAGCCCGATTATATGATTGATAATAAGTCAGTGTTTTATACACCTGAAGTTGTATCAACAGAAGTTGATAGTTTTGATTTTAATATAGTAGTGTCTAACAGAGGACGGGCAGTAAATGACTCTATTGTAATTTCAATAGTAAGAGCATATCCTAATGCCGATAGCGTTGACAGATATTTATTTACCATTAGAGGTACTTATTATACAGATACTATTAAAGTAAAAATGCCTGTAAATAGAGTCTATGGTATTGGCGATAATCTTATTTCAGTTAGTGTTGATGATTATAATTTTGTTGATGAAATGGATGAAAGTAATAATCGTATTACTTATACCTTAAATATTAAGGCTGCAGATTTAAGTCCGGTTTATCCACCAAAATTTGCTGTTGTGCCTAATTCTAATGTTACACTTAAAGCCTCTACATATTATCCTTTTACCAAGAATTTGGATTATATATTTGAGATAGATACAACTGATTATTTTAACTCTCCGTTTAAACAAACTCATAAATTGAATAGCGCTGGTGGAGTCTTGGAATGGTCACCAAATATTGTATTGCAAGATAGTGTGGTTTATTATTGGAGAGTGAGTTTAGATTCTAACGCACAACATAACTATAATTGGAGAAATAGTTCCTTCCAATATATCAATAGTTTATATGGTTGGTCACAAGCACACTTTTATCAATTTAGGAACGATACTTATCAGTTTACCAATTTTGATGAAGCAAACAGAACTTATAAATTTGTCGATGATATTAAAATCATGAATGCTCAAACAGGTGTTTATCCATATATTGCTTGGACAGAGATATTTCTTAGAATGAATTATACTCCATATGGAGTTTGGAGCTGTATTCCTTATAATATGGGAGGATTGAAGATTTTTGTTATTAATTCAGTATCATCTGACTTTTTGTGGTCTAAACAAACAACAACACCTTTTGGTGTTAATGGAAATCTACATTGTACACATTATGATTATCCTAGTTTTGATTTTCCAACTCAAGATTATAATATGACCTCGCAAGGTTATGGTGTTATTACTGACAGTATTTGGTATAGAAGAATTGCAGACTTCTTAGGTTCTATCAAAAATGGTGAACATGTTATGATAATGAGTTTTAACAGAACTCAACCTCAGGATTATCCTGAGTATTTGCTTAAAGCTATAGATACTATCGGAAGTTTGTATATCAGGAATATTCAAAACGATTTACCATTTATTATATATGGAACAAAGGGTATTTTTGGCTCTGCTCATGAAGTAATTGCTGCAAATGATACTTCATCTGTTAATTTACGTGATAGTGTTAAGTCACATTGGAATGAAGGGAAAATAATTTCTCCATTAATAGGACCTTCTAAAAAGTGGAGTTCATTACATTGGCATCAGCACAGTTTGGATAATATTTCTAGTGATTCAGTTCGGTTGAGATTAATAGGTATAAAGGCTGATGGACAACGACAGACAATTATTGATGGTATTCCACCGGATAGTGCCAATGTGTTTTTATTAAATGATAGAATGCCAGCAGCAACTTATCCATATTGTCAGCTAGAATGTATAATGAAAGATGATTCTTTGCGTACACCTGCATATTTAGACAATTGGAGAGTGATTTATCAGCCTGTACCAGAGGTCGCTATAGATCCTATAACTCATTATGAGTTTTATGCTGATACTTTAATGCAAGGAGATACTTTAAACTTAGAAATTGCCTATAGAAATATTAGTGATGTAGATATGGATAGCCTATTAGTTAGAGTATACGTTAGAGATGCTTTTGAGAATCTGCATATGGTTTTAGAAGAAAAAGGGGATCCTTTATTGAAAAACTCAACATACATTGATACTATAAGCATTTCTACAATGCCTTGGTTAGGGCAATGCTATTTGTATGTAGAAATAAATCCAATAAATTTACAAACTGGAGTTTATGACCAATTAGAGGTTACTCATCTTAATAATAAAGGTGATATACCTTTCTTCGTTGAACGCGATAAACAAAATCCATTGCTTGATGTTACTTTCGATGGTGTGCATATATTAGATGGTGATTTGGTTTCAGCAACTCCTGAGATTGTTATCGGTCTTAAAGATGAAAGTAAATTTAAAGCAATAAATGATACTTCTTCATTTAGAATTAGAATTAAGAAACTTGAAGATGATGATTTTACAAATGTGAATTTCTCCAACCCTGATAATATTTTAGAATTTGTGCCTGCTCAGCTTCCTGATAACAGTGCTCAGGTAATATATCGTCCAAAATATGAAGATGGAGAATATCAGTTGTTAGTATATGCAAATGACGCTTCATATAATAAATCAGGGGACAATGGTTATAAGATTAATTTTGAAATAATTAATAAGGCTAGTATTACACAAATGATGAATTGGCCTAATCCATTTTCTGATAAAACACACTTTGTATTTACTCTTACAGGCTCACAAATGCCAGATTATTTAAAAATTCAGATTCTTACTGTTACGGGTAAAATTGTACGCGAAATAGATATGGATGAATTGGGACCATTACATATTGGTAGAAATATTACGGAATATGCCTGGGATGGTAAAGATGAATTTGGAGACCAATTAGCAAATGGTGTTTATTTGTATAGGGTTGTGACTCGTCTTAATGGCGAAAGTATTGAGCATAGAAATTCTGGTGCAGATAAATATTTTAAGAAGAATTTTGGTAAAATGTATTTAATGAGATAAAGTTTATTCTTTGCGATAAACCTTTATCCATGCAGGATAACAATGATATTCTTTGTATAAGTTCAAGTTATCTATGGATGGTTTTTCATTTCTTAATTCAAGATTATTATATACATTGGAATAAATAATATAGCTTCCTTTGGGAGCTTGTTCTATACTTTTTATACTAAATTGAAAATTATAGTTATTGTCCAAATAATTATACTTCATGTTTTTATGAAGTGGAAAGTCAACAATTATACTTTCTCCTGACAATTTTACATCTTTAAAATCTACTAACATCTGCTTTTGTATCTTCAAATATGATATGCTTTTAAGACTGGAATCCCATGAATTTGAATAGGGGTATGGATTTACCCAAAAATTGGATAATACTATAATACTAACTGAAAGAGTAATAATTAGCTTTTGATATTTTATTTTTATTTTTTGAATATTATAAACAAAACTGAGATATATAAATGGATATGCAATCATAAAATATCGTGGACCAACGGGATAATGTAAAGGCGTGAAAATAATAATAAATGGAGCTAAACTTAGCATTATTAATATTATTAATTCTCTGGGAATACGATTAATAACTCTCTTATTTTTATTTTTAAAAAAATAAAATAGTAATAAGCCTGCTATTATAACTAATCTACCATTACTATTAAAAGCTATAATTTCAAAAATAAAATTCTTAAATATCCAAGTTAGTGAGCTTATATGATGAAGGCTTGTATTTTGATTACTTACAACTATCCATGATGTTTGGAAATAATGGAATGTAAACCATGTAATTGTGACAATAATAGCAGGGATATAATATTTTAATGTTGCTACGATAGATTTCAAATTTCCATTCTTTAGAAAAAACAATTGAATAAAAAAGATAGATATAACAATACTAAATCCCCTAATGTTTATTAGTGGGATGATTATTGTGCTCATTATTAATAGTTTGTAATTATTCTTAGATATTGCATTTATTGAAAGGAAGAATAGAAATACTAATATAATATCGTAACCCATAAGAATAAATTGCGTCATAAAAGTTGGGTCAATAATAATGAACAATAGGGCTATAAAAGTGGCTTTTGTAGTTAAATATTTTTGGCTGAATCTATAAAATTGATAAATAAATCCGATGAAAAAGGGAAAAACAGCTAAGTGACTTACCCATAATTTATATCCGAATAATTTCCAAATAATACTAAAATATAGACTATAAAGTGGGGGAGTGCCGTTGTCATTTTTAAAATCTATAAGATTGTGAAGATTAGTTTCGTAAATATTATGAGCTACACTAGAAATATAACTCATATCTGAGAAAAATGGAATAGAAATGCTAAAAACAAGATAAATAAAAGCTATTGCACTAGCCATTATAAAAGGCCAGTCTTTATTTATCCTTGCTTTTATTGTCTCCATAACATATTATTATAATAAGACTATATCATCGATTGCAATATGACCTATTGATTCATTAACATGTTCTATTAGTTTTGACTTTGAATAGGATATTTCTTGTCGAATAGCGGCAGAATTTAGTTTTAAAAATAGCTTCCTGTTTTTAATATATAAATCATTGGTGCTTCTAGCTATCATTCTGCCAACAATATCCTCCCATTTCGCTATAATATTAGCTTCATCTAGTTTAGGTTGAATACCTGTATTCTCTATATATTGCCGGATAACTTCTCCCAACGATTGACTATTTTGTCTTTTATATTTAGAATTATGCTTCATTACGACGATATTAAGTTTACAGAACCATTATTTACATTAAAAATTTTCTTCTCGACATCAATATTGTCAAATATTGTTTTAATTCTATCAAGGTTAGTATCGCTAATAAATATTTGACCAAATTCATTTCTACTTACTAATTTCATCAATTGTTCGACTCTATTTATATCCAGTTTATCAAAAATATCATCTAGAAGTAGCAATGGCTTATATTTTTTCTTAGCGTATGTATATTCAAATTGTGCAATCTTTAAAGCTACAAGAAAGGATTTTTGTTGTCCTTGAGAACCGTAGTTTTTTACAGGGAAACCATTAAGCTGAAATACTAAATCGTCGCGGTGAATGCCTTTAGAGCTATGTCTTAATATGATATCTCTATCATGATTACGTTTAAGTAAATCACAGAATTTATCTTCGTTCAATTGAGATTTGTAATTTATTCCCGCAGTCTCCTTTTTATTTGAAATGAACATATAATAGTTCTGAATTAATGGTATGAATTCAGATAGAAACTCTTTTCTTTTGGCATGAATTTCTATACCGTTTACGCATAGTTTTTGGTCTAGTATTTCAAGCAGGCTTTTGTCAGCTCGATGATTATCAGATAAGGTTTTCAAAAATGCATTACGCTGCTGGAGTATCTTATTATAATTTAATAATGTCCGTAAATAGTTTCTATCGAACTGTGAAATGACTCCATCGATATATTTTCTTCTGTCTTCACTTCCACCATAAATTAGATTACTGTCTGAAGGACTAATTATTACTAATGGAAATTCTCCTATATGATCAGCTATTCTATCATATTCTTTGTCGTTGCGTTTGATGATTTTTCTACTATCTATTTTGTAATTTATATGTACTTTATCAACAGATTTTTCTTCACGAGTATAATTACCTTTTATCATAAAATACTCATTTCCATGCATGATATTTTGCCTGTCACTTGAATTGAAAGGACTTTTACAAAAGGATAAATAATAAATAGCCTCTAAAATATTTGTTTTGCCTGCTCCATTTTCTCCAACAAAAATATTTGCTCTTGGACAAAGTTCTATTGAGCTTTCTCTATTGTTTTTAAACTGATGTAGATTTAATTGCGATAATTTCATTATTATTCTTATTGCGAAACCTCTAGTTTAAAACCTGTTCCATGGTAATTTACAATATTTATTTTTGGGTCGCACGAAAGTATTTTACGAATCTTATTAATATATACATCCATACTTCTAGAATTGTTGTGGTCATTTTTTCCCCAAATTAATTTCAACAGTTCTTCTCTTTTAATAAGTGTATTGGGATTTTTAAAGAATATGCTTATAAGTTGGTTTTCTTTTTTAGTGAGTTTATATTCTTTATTATTAAACTTCAATTTTAATTCATTTTCAATATATTTAAAATCACCAACATTTATAAAAGTAGCTTTAGTCTGGGATTCCCTATTCTTTATTTGAACTCTTTTTATAATTGCTTGAATTCGTAAATTCAATTCAATAGTACTAAAGGGTTTTGTGATATAATCGTCAGCACCAATTTTTAGACCTTCTATCTTTTCTTTAATTTGATCTTTTGCTGTTAGAAATATGATAGGCATATTCTCATTCTTACTGAGAATAAATCTAGCAAGACCAAAACCATCCAAACCTGGGAGCATAATATCAAGAAGGCAGATATTTATAGTGAGTTCATCCCAATTGTTAATAACCTCTTCAGCATTGGTGTAATGAATTACTTTATATGATTGCATCTGGAGAAAATCAATAACAACACTACTTAGATTTAAATCATCTTCTACATATAAAATTGATATACCTTCTTGCTTCATAAGTTAAATTTATATATTTTGTAAAATATAAGTTAATAGATTATTTAATACCGGAAGTGTCTATTTTCATAAGATAGATATCGGGATTTGCCAGTTTCTGTACTATCGGAAATCTATCAGGATACTTCTTATAAACAGGCAAAAAATATTTTTGACTTAAGCCGTCTCCATAAAAAACAATATATGAATAATTAGATTTCTTCATTTGTTTCAAAACCTCTTCAGGATTATTATTTTTAATAATTCCATTAACATAATGATCCGAATATAAGTGAAATAACATAGGTTTTCTACAAAGTACTATTGCGTCTTTATCAATATTTTTTTTTGTCCATTTTGCCATTGCAAAGTAATTTCTGTACAATGGATTAAGAGGTCTTTCGGCTTCCTTATGTAGTGTTTCTATTTTTGGATAATATAAAAAGAAGAAAATAAAAAATAAATATTGAAGAACTTTATCAGTTATTTTTAAATTAAATTTTAGTTTATCAAGAGCGAGTAACATTAGTTGATAAATTCCATATAAAAATAAGAATATCAATAAAGGAACTAGAGGCAGCATAAATCTTACGCCTGTCCAAACTGTTGGCCATATCATTAATATGGAAAATGTTCCTAAAATATATCCTGCTATTGCAATTTTATATTTTTTAAGTTTAAAAATACCAAAACCTATAATTACCAGAATTAGTATTCCAATAAACCAATTCCCTGCATCATAATTAGGTTCGTAACCAAATATTGCAGAAGGAATTTCACTACTGATATATCTAGAAAAATTTCCTGTAAATCTATCCATCCAATCGCCAATACCTTGCATTACACCTTGAGAATGGTCGTAATAATTTTTATATTTTAACGCATTACTATATGGCGATGTTGTCATATCACTATTTCTTATGTACCAAGGAATAAGTAGAGCAATAAAGCTAATTGTTGTAGTTATTAAGTATTTCCAGTTTTTTTGTGTTAAATAGTATAGAAAAATACCTCCAAATAATGCAATTCCTTGCGACCGAATATGGTAAGCAAATGCGAGGCTTAGTATCATAAGATAAAACCATCCGCATTTCCATGGAGATTTTGATGCTTTAATATAACTTAAACTTAATAACGATATTGAGGTGAATAGAATAAAAGATATTTCACTCATCATCCAAGTTGAATATTGTAGTAGATAAAAGTTAAACATCATTACAAATGTGAGTTTAAAACTCAGGTCTATGTTTTTTGATATTTGTCTAAAGAAGAAGAATAAAATTACCAAAGACATAAAGTACATAACTCCATTAGCCCTCTTAATAGTTGTGATTTTATCTCCAAAAGTATTTACTACTACAGAAATTATGGCTGGATAACCTGGTGGAAATGAATTTACTTTACTTTCTTGTACTACGTGAGCATTAACATATCCTTTGCCGGCAGCAATAGCTTTCCCAAAAACATAATAACTTGCATTATCTCCCAAAAATGCAATCTTTTTATCAAAAATATGATTGTAAGTTGGGATAAAGGCAAATAATAGAATCAATAAGTAAATAACAACTTTTACTTTAGGATTTATTATATTATTATTCTTATTATTTTCTTTATATTTGGTCATATTAATGTATAGGTTGTATGGTATATAATTTTAAATATTTAACGTCTTTTGAATTTTAAATAATTAAGTTTTATTTGTCGAATAAGTCTATATTTCATCCATGATTTCCCCCAAAATATATTTGCCCATGCTCTTTCATGTAGGTAGTATATAAGCATCTTGCTAACAGCCTCTATTCCTACAGCTGCTGTTAATACTTCAATAGCAACCTTTGAGCCTGTTGAAAAGTAAAAAATTAGAAAAGTAGTTAAACTAGCTATAATCCTCCAACTTATTGCTTTCGCAATAGATCTTGCCGGACTCTCCTTATCAACGGGTTTTTCTTTAGGAATCTTTATTCCATCAATATTTTGATATTCTTTGTCTGGTTGTAGTTTAGTTTTCTGTATTTCGGACATTTAGTAATGTTAAATTGTTTAGAATACAAAGATGCTAAAAAAAAATTAAATTTTATATATAAATATGGGTGTTTGTTTATATTACCTTAAAAATTCACAATTGTATTATCAACTAATTTTTTTTGTTAAAACTATCATTAGTTATTTGGTTCATTAATTTAGTAAAGATACCGTTTTTTTGTTGAGAAGCTATTTTTTAATAGAGAATATTATTAATTGAGAGTGACATATAAATTGTTTATACAATTCAAAATAATTAAAATATAGGTTTTAAAGAATATTCTATCTTTGAAGCCGTTAAATGATAGATTATGAAGTTATCAATTATTATTGTCAATTATAATGTTAAGCATTTTCTTGAGCAATGCTTGAATAGTGTCTTTAATGCTATACAAGGTGTTGATGCAGAGGTGATTGTTGTTGATAATAATTCTGTTGATGGTTCTATTCAGATGATAGAAGAGAAATTTCATAATGTTATTCTAATTGCAAATAAGGACAATCGCGGCTTTTCAAAAGCCAACAACCAAGGCATAGATATTTCTAAAGGTGAATATGTTTTATTATTAAATCCAGATACTATTGTTGAGGAAGATACTTTTGAAAAATGTATTCAGTTTATGGATGAACATCCAGACGCGGGAGGCTTAGGGGTAAAAATGCTTGATGGCAAAGGTAGATTTTTGCCTGAATCTAAAAGAGGTTTACCTACTCCTTCTGCTGCATTTTATAAAATGTTTGGTCTTTCGAAATTATTTCCAAAAAGTAAAATATTTTCTTCATATCATCAAGGATATCTTAATGAAAATGAGACTCATAGTATTGAAATATTATCGGGAGCTTATATGTTTATGCGTAAAGAGGCATTGGATAAAGTTGGATTATTGGATGAAGACTTTTTTATGTATGGGGAAGATATTGACTTGAGTTACAGAATAATCAAGGGAGGATATAAGAATTATTATTTTCCTGAAACTAGGATTATTCATTATAAAGGTGAGAGTACAAAGAAGAATAGTGTAAATTATGTTTATGTGTTTTATAATGCGATGGTTATTTTTGCAAAGAAACATTATTCTTCTGAAAACGCTAAAATATTTAGTTTTTTAATTAATACGGCGATAGTTTTTAGGGCAATAGTTTCTTTATTGGCAAGTGCTTTTAGAAAGCTCCTTGTTCCGGTTGTTGATTTTCTTATTATTTATTCCGGAATGTTGCTGTTGGCAACATTTTGGGCAAAGCATATATTTGGAGAATCACAATCTTACCCTTCTGTTTTTATTATATATTTTATTCCGGCAATCATTGTTTTCTGGTTGATAGTAATTTATTATACTGGTGGTTATGATAAACCCATTAAGCCTTCAAAGATACTATTAGGTCAGATTATAGGAAGTTTACTTGTACTTGTAGTCTATGCATTAATGCCCGAATCCTACCGATTCTCTAGAATGATTATTCTTTTTGGTGCTATTTGGTCTTTTGTATCGATGATTTCATGGCGTTATATTTTATATAAAATAGGTTTTAATAACCTTAAAATGGGTTCAAAGGTTGATAAAAGAATTGCTATCGTAGGTGATTTTGATGAGAGTATTAGGGTGTTGGATTTAATAGACAAGACTTCTATTAATGCTTCTTTCATAGCAATTGTGTATACCGAAGATGATGCTGATAAAATATCAAATATCAATGTTTTAGGAAATGTGCATCAACTGGATGAGATTGTTAAAATACATAAGATTGATGAATTGATTTTTTGTGCTAAGAGTTTTCCTGCTGCAAAAATTATTGATCTGATGGCCAGTTTAAAATCTCAACATTTGGAATTTAAAATTGCACCACCTGAGCAAATGTTTATTATCGGTTCAAGTTCAATTAATACTTCCAGCGATATTTATTTTGTTGAATTAAATGCAATAAATAAAGAATCCAACAGACGTTTTAAACGACTTTTTGATGTTGGTTTTAGCTTAATTCTAATTCTTTTATATCCTTTACACTTCTTTATTTTTAATAAACCTTTTGTGTATTTAAAAAATCTATTCAAAGTCCTTTTTGCTTCCTTAACTTTCGTCGGTCTTGATAATTTGAAGAGTGATCTTCATCTTCCTGTTATGAGGAAAAGTATTTTGCATCCTTCTGATATAATCGCTGATAATTATGATATAAAAAATATTAGTCGTTTGAATTTAGTTTATGCACGAGATTATAAAATAAGTAATGATTTTAGTATTCTTTGGAAAGCTTTTCGTAAACTTGATAAGAATTAGTAATCAATATTTTTATTTTGTTATTTAATAATATATTTTTTTTGTATTATTGTAGATTGAAAATAATTTAAGTATTTATTTATATACTGTCAATAATTAATAATATAAAACTTTAGCTTTATGCGAAAAACAGCACAATTTTTAACTCTTTTACTTTTAATAGGATTTTCATCTGTAAATGCACAATTAAATATTTTAAGTGGTCTTAAAGGTGGAACATACGAAGCCTTAGCCAATGATATTAAAGGTGCTTCCAAACAAGAAATAACCGTACTCAATTCTGAGGGTAGTGTGGATAATTATAATCAATTGATAAATCTTGATAACAATATATATGTTACATTTATGCAATATGATGTATTGTTAGCCAATGAGTTGCAAAATCCTGACTTAAGGAAAGACCTAAGAGTTCTTCTTCCTCTTTTCCTTGATGAAGAAATTCATATAATTACTAAAAAAGGTTCAAAAATTAATAATTTAAAGGATTTGCGTGGTAAAAAAGTAGCTGTTGGAGTTCGTGGTCAGGGTACATTTGTTACTGCACAGACTATAAAGCAACGTACCAGTACTGCTTGGATTGATGTTGAAATGAACTCAAACGATGCATATCAAGCTTTATTAAGAGGTGAAGTTGATGCGTATTTTTATGTGGGAGGAAAACCTATAGCTTCTCTTTTTGATCTTGGTAAGGATGCTCCTTTAAAATTAGTGAATATTAAATCTTCATCATTAGACGATATTTATATGGCTAAAAAGATTAAAAAAGGTACTTACCCATGGCAAAATGAAAATGTATCTACTTATGCTGTTGCAACTATGCTTATGGTTAATATTCATAATATGAGTAAAGATACTCAACGTAAATTGAATATGCTTCTTACAGATACAGAAAATGGTCTTAAAGGATTTCAAAAAACAGGACATCAAAAGTGGAAAGATGTGTACACTAAAAATCAAACTATGGATTGGCCTTATTACTATTTAAGACCTGTAGTTGATTAATCTACAGTATTTATCATTTTTAAATTAGTTGCTTGATTATTTAGATGTACTTTATTAAATTAATAAATCTTACGTTATTTATACAAAAGCAAAGCGAATTGTATGAATAAGCAAGCAATGAATAGCGGGGAGTAATACGGGAAAATCAAGATTTAGAAAAGGGTATTTGATAAACTCTCAAATTTTTACTTAATCCTTTGGATTATTTGTGTATAACCAGGGTTATTCTGACGATATTAAAATGATGCAGGTTAAGATATCTCCTAAAAAGCCGAGTTCTAACTCGGCTTTTTTATTCGGTTTTTTATAAATGTACTGTCATAGCAGAAAGATGAAAACTAAACTAATCTCTATTAATTATCTGTGAATACCATTTTCTTTAAATGTTTTATTATCATTTATTACTTTCAGTGCTTTTTGTACATCTTTATCCAATTTATTATTTATTTTATAATATGCGCCATCTTCATATAGATTTCTTGCCAATAGAGCTTTGAAGTCGTTTAGTATATATTCCTTCGATTTAGTCTTTTCTTGTGAGTTGGCTTTTATTTTATTTCTACTAAAAGCAAGTTCATTAATTTCATTAAATATTTCCTCATCAATAGTGAAATTAGTATCAAAACTATCAAAATTTGGGTATTTTGCTAGAAGATCTTCCAAATTTTTATCGAAGTATAAACCAGCGGCATAGTTAATAAGTCCATATCGTAATAGTTGATGAAGATAATTTGAGCTATAAGTGGTGTCAATAGGAGTGAAGATGTCAGGAATAATTGCACCACCACCATAGACTAACCTTTTGCCGTTAGTGTAATATTTTAATGAGTCATTAAATTTCACACTGTCAGCAGAGTAAAGCTCACCATGTGCATATCTTTCTGATAAATCTTTATTATAATCTGTTGTTCCTTTATCATAAGATTTTTGGATACATCTTCCCGAAGGGGTATAGTAGTGTCCTGTAGTAAGCCTTATTGCAGAACCGTCAGGTAAAGTATAGTTTCTTCCTACCAGGCCTTTCCCAAACGATCTTCGTCCAACTAATAAAGCCCTATCCCAGTCTTGTAGCGCGCCTGCTAAAATTTCTGATGCAGAAGCTGAATTTTCATCAATTAAAACAACTACTTTTGATTTTTCTAATTGGCCACCGGCTGTTGCCTTATATTCTGTTCGTGGTGAATGTGCTCCCTGAGTGTAAACTATTAAGTCGCCATCTTTTAGAAAGAAGTCTGCTAATTGAATGGAAGCAATCATTAATCCACCAGGATTATCGCGAAGGTCAATAATAATTTTGTTTATTCCTTCCATATCCATTTGCATAGCAGCAATTTGAAACTCTAATGATGTACTTCTACTAAAACTTTTTATTTTAACAAATGCTGTTTTTTTATCTATTAAGTAATTAGCTGTAATAGTATTTATTGCAATATTTCCTCTAGTTATTTTTATTTCATGAATGGATTTATCATAATGTCTTAAAACTTTTAAGTTAACCACAGTACCTTTTGTTCCTCTTAGTTTCTCACTGAAAAACTTATTGCTAACTATTTTACCGGTAGCAGGTTTATTATCTATAGTCAATATTTTATCTCCCATCATCACACCGGCATTCTCTGCAGGTCCTCCAGGTACGATATTTAGTACAATTAATGTATCATTTAGAATTTGATAATGTATGCCAATACCAGCAAATCTACTATTAAGCATCTCATTGCTTTTCTTTAGAGATTCTGCTGTTAAATATTTTGAATGAGGATCAAGTGTTTTTATCATTGCCTTTACCGCTTCAGTTACAATTTTTTCTGAATTAACGGTATCAACATATTGATTTTCAATTAAATTTAGGGTTTTATCAAGTTTCTTGTAGGTAGATTTGTTATTTTGAGCTAATACATTTTGAAAAGTAATAATTAAAATTACACTTGCTAATAACCTCATATTTAATTGTTTTTTATGATTGTTTAAAATATTAATTTACTTGCACTTATAATAAAAGTATTGATATATCGGAAGATGGTCTGAATAACCGCCATAATATCCTTTTCCATAAGTTTTAGCTGGTGACATATTGCCATTTTTGTCTTTATGCATTATCCAATTTTCATTGAATATATTCATATCCTCATTGATAGTCTGCAGTCCAGAGGTGGCGTTCAAAAGTCCACTGGAAATTATCATCTGGTCTATCATATTCCATTCTTTTGTTCTCCAATAATAGTAGGAGCCTTCTCCTTTTAGGTCTTGTAGTGTAGCCATATCAAATAAGAAAGGTTCTTTGCGGTTTTTGTCTGCTGTAGCACCTAGTATATTTTTAATGCTCTCATTATTAGTTTCATCGTTAAAGTCGCCAAGGATTATAATTTTAGCTTGTGGATCATCCTTGAAAATAGAATCGACAGCATGCTTTAATACCGATGCTGCCAAATTTCTTTTTGGTGCTGATTTTTTTTCTCCACCTCGCCTTGAAGGCCAATGGTTAACAAAAATATGGATGTCATCTTTAGATTTTATCCTGCCTTTTGCATATAAAATCTCCCTTGTTTTAAAGTAATTGTTGTCTTTCATCTTTACTTGATAAAAATGAGTATTTATTAACTTAAAGGATTTAGGATTATATAGTAATGCGCAGTCTATACCTCTTGCATCAGGACCTTCATGGTGAATAATTTTGTATTTAACTTTAGCGATACTATTTTCTTTAACCAGATCTTGTAATACAACAATATCTTCTATTTCCACAAGAGAAATTAAATCAGGGAAATGCTTAGAGTCGATATTTGATATTACTTTGGCAATTTTTTCTTGTTTATTCCAATACCTTTCTGAAGTCCATTGCTTTCTTCCTTTTGGTAAAAAATCATTGTCATTTTTATGTGGATTATCAATGGTGTCAAATAAGTTCTCCACATTATATTGAGCTATTAAAAAACTCTTTTTGCAATTTTTTTCTTGACTATAAGAGTATGTATATGCAAATGATATTACTAATGTTATTATTAGTTTAATTGATAACTTCATATTAATCGATGTCTTTAAAATTTCTTAAATATCTTCTATCTTTCTTGGTTGGCCGGCCAATACCTCTATCTCTATATTCAAATTGGGAACTTTTAATAATAGTTCTCTTATCATATTCTTCTTGTGGAGTAAGGTCTTTCATGAATTTTACAACAAGTGAAGCCCCCATTCGTTTTTCACTTAAATCCAAAACTTTCACTGTCATTTGAACTATATCCTTCTTTATCTCTATTATGTCTCCAATATTAACTTCTTTAGAAGGCTTGATAGCTTTTCCGTTTATGCTGGCTTTTCCACTTTTACACGCTTCAGTAGCTAATGATCTTGTTTTGAAAAGTCGAACAGCCCATAGCCATTTATCAATTCTTACTCCCATTACTTCCCTCTAAAGAATAATTCTATTGGTAAACCGGTTAAATTAAAATGTTGTCTTAGTTTATTCTCCAAGAAACGTTTATATGGTGGTTTGATATACTGCGGCAAGTTACAGAAAAAAACAAAAGCAGGATATGCCAAAGGTAATTGAGTAATATATTTTATCTTAATGTATTTTCCTTTTATAGCAGGGGGAGGGTATTTCTCAATTTCCTCTTGCAAAATATTATTCAATGTTGATGTAGTAATTTTAATACTTCTTCGCTCATAAATATCTTTGGCGATATCTAAGGCTCTTAATAGTCTTTGCTTATTAAGCACCGATGTAAATAAAATAGGGACATCTGTAAAAGGTGCTATTCTATTATGTATCTGTTCTGTAAATATCTTTGTAGTATGTGTGTCTTTATCTATTGTATCCCATTTATTTACCACAATTACAATTCCCTTTTTATTACGCTGTGCTATTTGAAATATTGCTAAATCTTGTGCCTCAAATCCGTTTTGAGCATCAATCATTAATAGAATAACATCAGAGTTTTCTATAGCTCTTATTGAGCGCATAGTAGAATAAAATTCAATATTTTCTTTTGCTCTAGCCTTTTTTCTAATTCCTGCTGTGTCAACAAGTAGAAAGTCAAAACCAAAAGAGTTGTATCGTGTATATAATGAATCTCTGGTAGTACCGGCAATATTGGTTACAATATTCCTTTCTTCACCTAAAAGTGCATTAATAAGTGAAGATTTTCCGACATTTGGTCTTCCAACAACGGCAAGTTTTGGAATATCGTCGGGATACATACTCTCAAATTCAAAAACGAAATCTTTTACAATTGCATCCAAAAGATCACCGGTTCCACTGCCGTTCATAGCTGAGATATTATAAATATCCCCTAATCCTAAGCTGTAAAAGTCGTGTGAGGAAAATCCTTTTTGTGTATTGTCAACTTTATTTGCTACTAAATATACTGGTTTGTCCTGACGTCGTAAAATATCAGCTACTTCTTCATCAAGTGGATGAACACCTGTATTTACATCAACTACGAATACTATGCTGTCAGCTTCGTCTATTGCTAAATCAACTTGCTTTCTAATTTCTCCTTCAAAGATGTCATCAGAGCCTCGAACATATCCACCTGTATCAATTACTGAAAATTCCTTTCCATTCCAGATAGATGTTCCATAGTGTCTATCACGAGTCACTCCGCTACTTTCTTCAACAATAGCTTGACGACTCTCAACAAGTCTGTTAAAAAGAGTTGATTTTCCAACATTTGGCCTTCCAACTATTGCTAATATATTTTTCATATTCTAAAATTATTTCTGTCTAAAATGTGTTTGCAAAGGTAAGATAATTAATAGTTTAATTAAATATGAAGTATTGAAAAAAAAAGAGTCTATTTTAACTATTATATATATTAGCAAATTAACCTGTATTATTTATGCAAAAGTAAAGCAAATTGTATGACTAATCAATGAATAGCCGCAGGGTGTAATGCAGAAAGCATCTCGAAATAAGTTTGGACAGGCTGTTTTAGAAAAACTCAAATTTGAGTATTAAAAAAATATCCAAATTTATTAACCTTAGTTAGATATAAGCTTTTCTCACAGCTTCAGATAATCCGGGTTAAATAATGACCGTATAGCAATAATACAATAAATCAAATAGATATGATTACTATTTATTGCCAAAAATAGAGTTTATAGAATTTGTTTTATACTTAACTTTTAAATAAATTTACAAAAGTGATATTAGAGAAAACTTTTTAGAATATAATTTATCAAATTGTATATTAAATTATATTCTAAAAAGGTATTCAATTAAAAGTGATTATACTTCTTTTGAAGTAGTGATTAAAATTCTTTTTTAAGAATTTCTACCCACTCTGCAATCATGGCATCAGCATTTTCTTCGTCATTATCAAAATCTAGCGCTAATCCTCGAAATTTATTGTCGTGTAAAGCTAATGAATCTTGGAAGTTATAGCCTTTATTTTCCCATTCCCCAACTAATTTAAAATTATGCTTAGATAGATTGCTATATACTCTTTCCATTCCATCTACAAAGTTATGAGGGTAATTTACTTGGTCACCAAGGCCATAAAGGGCTACTTTTTTTTCAAGATAATCAACATTGTCAATATCCATTTGATGAAAAAATGTGTACCACTTATTATCATCAGTTGCATTTTCCCAATGGTCAGCACCAACGGTAGAGCTTCCTAATATAATGTTTTCGTATAATAATAAATGATGAGGTTTTACAGTGCTTAAATCAAGTATGTCAATTTCATCATTGGTAAAGTGGTTTTTTATTTTTAATGCTGCCTTTTCAACATTGCCTTTTAATGGCCATATAATTAATCCTATCTTTTTCATCTATAGTTGTTTGTATAATTAATAATGTTTGTATTTAAATATAATTTACCGCTATATGTATAGCCATATATTATACAACGAAAGTATAAAAAATAAGGATACCTCTGCTTTACTAGATAATCTAAGAAGTTAAATATTCTTATAAATATGTATATTTTCTATAAGTGTTTGTATTTATCACTATGTCAAGTATATAGATAATGTTGTAGCAGTGTGAATAAAGGAATGGTGAATTTTATTTTGGTGCAATTCGTAAAAGATATAATGCAATAAGAGAGAATAATATATTGGGAATCCATGTAGCTATAAGTGGTGTAAGATTACCAAAAGTAGCAAATACAGTAGAAATCTGCATGAATATTATATATGTAAAGCTTAATGTAATACCTATTGCCAGATGTAGTCCCATTCCTCCACGTACTTTCCTGCTTGAAAGTGAGGCTCCGATTATTGTTAAAATTATTGTAGCAAATGGAAATGAAATTCTTTTATATTTTTCAACCAAATAAGATTTGATGTTTTCAGAACCTTTCAATCTTTCTTTTTCGATAAAATCATTTAGTTCAAAATAATTCATAACATCCATTTTCTTTACCTTATTTGAGTAATCTCTTGGCATTATATTAAACTTTTCTACCAATGTATCGCCATGTTCAAAGCTTTGTTTTCCATCTTTAATTCGCCGAATATTGTAATCAATTATAGTCCAATTATGAGTGAGAGTGTCAAAAACAATTCTATTGGCATTTAATTTATAAATTAGCTCTTCACCGTTAAACTTCTCCCATGAGAAATTAAAGCCAGTATTTATTTTATTATTAAAAATCTCTACAAATAAAATCTCTCCCGGTTTATTTTGAATATGAATGTTTCGCCGAGTATTCCACTGAAATTTGTAGATGTATTTGTCTTCAAAATTGTTTTTGATAATATTGGTTTTAGGAATCAAAAAATTGCCAAGGTAGAAAGACATTAGCCCAATAAATGTAGCTGAAATTACATAAGGACGTAGCATCCTATGAAAGCTAATTCCACTACTCAATATAGCTACTATCTCTGTATTATAAGCAAGTTTTGAAGTGAAAAATACTACAGCTATGAATGTTATCAGAGGGCTGAACATATTTGTGAAGAAAGGTATAAAAGTAAGGTAGTATGAAAAGATAATTTCATTTAAAGGTGCCTTATTTGTGATAAAATCGTCAATCTTTTCAGAGATATCGAATATTACTACAATAAGAATTATTAAGCCAATCGTAAAAAAGAAAGTGCCTAAGAATTTCCTTATGATATACCAATCAAGTTTTTTCATAGAGAATGCAAAATTAATAGAAATAGCTTCTAAAAAAATATTTAAATATTGGTTAAAGTACTTTATATCTTTTTCCCGGCAGAGTTTTAATAATGCCTTTAAACTCCAATGAAAGCAATATAGTTGCAGTTTTTGAAACACTTAATCCACTTTCAATACTTATTTCATCAATAGAGTAATCGCGCCTGGAAACCATAGCTTTAACGATTCTGTTTTCGTTTTCGTTTAATTGAACAAAAAGTTGTCTTTGTTGGCCTTGTGTTATTTCTTCATTCTTCCAGTTTAATAGCTCTTTTATCTCATTTCCATCATTAACCAGTTGTGCTATATTCTTTTTTATTAGGAGATTGCATCCTGCTGAATTTATATCAGTTGGTCTTCCCGGTATAGCAAAAACATCTCTATTATAATCGAAGGCTAAATAAGCAGTTATTAGAGAACCTCCTTTGGCTTTAGATTCAATTACTAAAGTAGCATCCGACATTCCTGCTACTATTCTATTTCTTTGTGGAAAATTTTGTCTTTCGGGTTCAGTACCTTTTTTAAATTCTGTTAAGAGACCGCCATTACTCTTAATTTTATCAACATATTTCTTGTTCTGACCAGGATAGATTCTATCTAAGCCATGTCCTAAAACTCCAATTGTTGGAAGTCCGTATTTTATCGCACTACGATGACTGCAAATATCAATACCATAGGCAAGTCCACTTACTATTAGTGTATCTGTTCCTGCAAATTGCTCTATTATTTTTTCACAAGTTTCAATTCCATTATTACTAGGTTGTCTTGTGCCTACAACTGATAATACTTGTCTTTTGTTAAAATCTACATCACCTTTAAAATATAATAACAACGGACTATCAGCACAATGTTTTAATCGTGTTGGGTATTTGTCGTCGAGAAAAAATATGGGTTCTATATTATTCTTGATAATAAAATCAACTTCGTTTTGTGCAGCTGCCATTACAGACTGGTTTTTTATAGAATAAATTACATTATTAGAAATGCCGGGTATTTTTCTTAGATTTTGGCTTTTTTCTTTAAAAACAGATTCTGCATCACCACAATGCTTTATCAGTTTCTTTGCAGTAATATCTCCTACCTCTTGCAATAATGTTAGTGCAATTTGATATTGTAAGTTTTTGTGCATTAATAATTAATATTTCTCTTGCTAATCCTTGTCTTCATTTGTATCTAATTTCTCATCAGGCCCTTTGTCATGATATAAAAATCTTTTTATTTTTTTTGTAGGCGTTTTGACGAAGGGCTCTTTTTGTTCAAAAATATTTGATAAACGTGAGAACTTATTAACTTCCTCGTTAACGTTTTTCTTAATATTTGTAAGGATTTTTTGAGCTTCTTTTTCTATTTCTATAGCTTTATCAGTAGCTTTTTCCTTAAATTGTTTTATGTTTTTATTTATCTCTTCGTAATTTAGTTCAACTCTAGCAACAATTTTACCCTTCAGCTCATAAACTAATGATTCTAGTACCCATTCGCTTTTATTAATCGCAGCTTCTATTTCTTCAGGAAATATATTTTCACCACTAGGGCCTAATATCATATTCTTAATTCGTCCTTTTATGAATAAATAGCCATCTTTATCAAAAATCCCGGTGTCGCCGGTTTTGAAACCTCCATCTTCAGTAAATACTTCCTTGTTTAATTCATCAGCTTTATAATATCCTTTCATGATATTAGGACCGTAGGCAACAATTTCTCCTTCTCCTGTTTCTTTATCCGGATTAATGATTTTAATTTCTGTATTTATAACTTTAGGACCTGTAGAACCAACTTTACATTGGCCTGGAGTAGTACCTGCAAGTAGAGGTGATGTTTCTGTTAATCCATAACCTATTGCATAAGGAAATTTGGCATCATATAGAAACTGCTCAACATCTCTGTCGAGTTTAGCACCGCCAATACCAAAGAATTCTAACTCCCCACCAAAAGTGCTCATTAATCTTTTACCGGCAATTTTATGTAATAATCTCCGAATAGGTCCAATTTTATATAGGAACTTTTTTAGTGGTGTGTTGGTTAATTCTGGTCGTACCTTAGATTTGAATATTTTTTCAATTATTAAAGGTACTGTTAGCATTATAGTAGGTTTTACTTTCTTAAATGCCGGCATTAATACTGCTGCTGTAGGTGGTTTTGTTATATAATTGGTTTGTGCACCACACATTACAGGAAAAATGTTTCCTAAAGTAAATTCGAGTGTGTGTGACATAGGTAGTATCGATAGAAATCTAGCTTTGTCAGTTATAGGGAAAGTGTGGTAACTTTGTATTGTATTGCTTATTAGATTTTTATGGGTTAGCATGACACCTTTTGATGTGCCTGTTGTTCCGCTTGTATATATTATGGAAGCCAGGTCATTAATATTTACATCAGCTACCTTAAAATCCTTAAAATCCTCTTTGTTATCCTTGCAGAATGTTTCAAAATCACTTTCTTTTTTTGTCTTACCATCTTTATTAATATGCATGGTAAAATCTTTGATTAGTATGATTATCTTATTTAATATTGCTCCTTCAAGGTATAACTTTTTGTATAGAGATTGAGATATAAATAATACTTTAGCTTCAGAATGTTGCAGAATATTTTCTACTTCATTGGCCGAAAAATCTGGTAATATTGGTACTGCAACAGCTCCGAGGCTGACTATTGCAAAATATGAAATTAACCAATTTGGACTATTTTCACTCCAGATTGCTACTTTAGAACCATAGGATACTCCATGAGCCTGCAAGCTAAAAGCAAGTCGAAGTACCTTTTCATTAAACTCACTGTATGTAATATGTTTTTCTCCTACAAATGCTAATGCAGGATTATTAGGGAATTTTTCTGCAGTGTTTTTTAAAAACTTATATAGATTTAAATCATCTATGTTGTTAATGTCGTATGGGCTCATAGTATTGTGTTTAGTTCTGCAAAGATAGTTTTTTTACAATAACATTTATGAGTTTATAAACTATAATTTTTACTAACTTGTATAGTTAATGGTATTTAGCATGTTGATTCATCAATTTTAATCTTACAATGGAAAATTAATATTTTATCATGTATTTCTGATAATGGTAGTTTTTGTGTTAATTTCTTAGTTTTTATTGTTCTTTTATTTTCTGTAGATTTTTTACTAATTATAAGCTCTTTGGTCTATGTAAAATAAATGAGTCGTGATTTCTGGGAAATACAGTTTTTGAATAACGTTAGTCGTCTAATAAGCTAAACAAAATCTCTTAGAATCGAATATATGATAAATCTCTATGCCTCTTAATAAATACATTTTATTAAGCATAGTTTTTAGACGGTCTGACATACTGTACTATATCTATGAATCAAAGGTAAGCATACCCGAATTTCAGATAATAATCTAATTTGACAAATCTAAAAGAAATAAAACTTTAATAAATAATACGGGTTTATACTTGTAAATCTCTACGCATTTTATCTAGCTGTCGGACTTTTGCATTTAATACATCAACATCTTTTTTGCCTTTAGCGATTTTCTTTTCAAAATCAGCTTTTAATAAATCTGCATTTTTTGAATTGGCAAAGAAGCTAATATTGTTTTCCCAAAGGATAAGTTCTTTTCGTAAAGAATCAATCTTGTTTTTGTAAAAACCAATCTCTTTATTTAAGACTCTTTTAGCATCTTCTTTATTTTTCATTCCGTCTATTTTTGCTTTTAGCCCTGAATTCTCGAACTCAAAAATATTGATATTTAATGTATTAAGATGTTTGTCAATGGTTTTCTTAAATTCTTGCTGAAGCTTTGATTTGTCTTTTAAAGGAACTCGGCCTATTTCTATCCATTTTCTTTGAAAATCCTTAATTGCAGCTAAGTTATCTTCTTGATTCTCTCCAAATTTATAATTTTTTACTTCTTCGATAAGAGCTAGTTTTAGAACCTTATTTTCTTTCTCTAGCTTTCCTATATTCTTGAAAAATTCGTCTTTTGCATTAAAGAAATCATCACAATGACCTCTGAAAGTTTTCCATATTTTATCAGAATATTTTCTTGGTACTTGCCCAACTTCTTTCCATTTACGTTGGATATTGATGATTTCCTGAGTGGTTTTCTTCCAGTCATCACTAGATTTAAGAGCTTCAACTTGAGCGATTAAGTCAAGTTTAATGTTGTAATTATTCATTTGCTCTTCTTTGATCTTACTGATAAATTCTTTTTTAGAATTATAGAACTGGTTGATTGCAGTTTTAAATCTCTTCCAAATGCTATCATTATGTTTTTTTGGAGCAGGACCTAGCGTTTTCCACTCATCCATAAGAGCATTTATTTCTGTGGTCATTTTGTTCCAATCACTTAGTTTCTCTGGCAGGTTTTCATTATAAGATTCTGCTTTCTCGCATAAGGCTGTTTTTAAAAGTAAATTATTTTTTTGCTCTTCGTGCAATTTTTCATAATATTCATGTCGCCTTTGATTAACTTTATCTGTTGCTGCCTTAAAGCGTTCCCATATTTCATCATTTTTATCTTGAGGTACCGGGCCAATCTCTTTCCATCGTTCATGGTACTCTTGCAATAAGTTAAATGATTTGTTAATAGATTTCTCTAATAATAAATCTTCTGTTTTTTCACATAAGCTAATTTTCTCATTAAGGTTTTTGTTTAAACCCATCATCATCAGCTCTTTATTTATTTTTACTTTCTCAAAGAATTTCTCAACAAGGAAATGATAATTCTCCCATAATGTTTTAGATTGATTTTGAGGAATTTGACCTATTTCTCTCCATTTTTCTTGAAGGTTTTTAAACTCATTATAAATCTTATTTAGATTCTCATCGGAATTTATCATTTGACGTAATGATTCCAATAATTCTTCCTTTAGTTTTAGATTTTCTTCCTTTTGTTTTTCTAATTCTTGGTTGTATTTGTTCTTCTTTTCTTTATATATTTGATATGCAGCTTGGTATTGTTGTTCAAAATCAAACTTAATAGTTTCATAATCATCTTCAACGCCTCCATTAGATATAAATTTGTCGAAATGATCTTGTTTTACCTGTTTGATTTTCTTAATATATTGTGCTTTGATTTCTCCTATATCACTTTTAATACTTGCTATATCATCAGTTTTAACAAGCTCAATCATTTTAGAAACCAACTCTTCAAAGTCCATACTTGAATAATCAACGGCTTTTTCTACTTTTTCTAAATCTTCTTCATCTTTACTATCTTCGATGGGCGTTGTGGTTACAACTTTATTTGTATCCTTCTTATTCTTCTCAGGTTCTGAAGTAGTAGCTTCTTCATCGATGTTTGGTTCTTCTTTTGTTACAATATCTTCTGGTGTAATATCAGTATTTTCATTATTACTGTTTTGAAATTCAACATCTGAAGAATTATTTATAGTCTTAGTTTCAAGAGATGCTTCTTTGTCATTGTTATCATCATTACTTGAAATAAGGGATTCATTTGCATTATCTGCTTCAGTTGCAGTTGCGGAGTCCTGTGGATTTACAATCTCTTGTTCCACTTCTTTAGCGTTTTCTTTAGTTTCCATCAATCTTTAAGATTAATCTTGATTAGTATAATAAATTTGTTTTATCTCACTTTAAGTAAAAAAATCATTGCTTATCAGTGAAATCCATAAAAAGGACTGCAAAAGTATAAATATTTTAATGCTATTTTGCATTATGCTTTTTTTATTTAGTATTTTTACTGCTTTATTTTAAATGATTAAATGAAACAACAAGAGGCAAAGGAGCGAATAGAGAAATTAATCGAAGAGTTAAATCGATATAATTATAACTATTATCAATTGTCAAAATCTGAAGTGTCTGATTTTGAATTTGATAGTTTGATGTTGGAATTGCAGAATTTGGAAAAACAGTTTCCGGAATATGCCAAAGCTGATTCACCTACACAAAGAGTTGGTGGTGAAATTTTGAAATCTTTTAAAACTATCAAGCATAGATATCCAATGCTTTCACTCGGAAATACGTATTCTCGTGAGGATTTATTTGAATTTGATCAACGTATTAGGAAGCAATTGGGTGATAATTTTGAATATGTATGTGAGTTAAAATTTGACGGATTAGCAATTGGGTTGAATTATGTAAATGGTGTACTTATTCAAGCTGTTACAAGAGGAGATGGTATGCAAGGTGATGATGTTACGGCAAATGTTAAAACTATACATTCAATCCCATTAAAATTGGATTTTAAAGAAATTCCGGCTGATTTTGAGATTCGTGGCGAGATAGTTATGACATTAAGCGGATTTCAAAAGCTTAATGAGCAGAGAGTAAAAGAAGGTAAAGCTCCATTTGCAAATCCTCGAAATGCTGCTTCAGGAAGCTTAAAAATGCTTGATGCTAAAAAAGTTGCTGGCAGACCCTTAGATTGTTATTTGTATTATTTACTTGGTGACAATCTCCCTTTTGATTCTCATTTTGAAAATATGGAGGAGGCTAGGAGATGGGGATTTAAGGTTTCTAAAAGTATGAAGAAGGCTAAAAATATCGAGGCTGTTTTTGATTATATTGATTATTGGGACAAGGAGCGTAACGAATTGGACTTTGATATTGATGGAATTGTAATTAAAGTAAATAGTTATAGTCAACAAATTAATCTAGGATTAACTGCAAAATCCCCTCGTTGGGCAATTGCCTATAAGTTTAAAGCAGCTCAAGTTACGACAAAATTATTGAGTATTGAGTATCAGGTTGGTAGAACGGGAGCTGTTACTCCAGTTGCTAATCTTGAACCTATTCATTTGGCTGGAACTACTGTTAAGAGGGCAAGCCTTCATAATGCTGATATTATTAAGTCTTTGGATTTACATTATAATGACTATGTGAAAGTAGAAAAAGGGGGTGAAATTATTCCAAAAATTGTTGGAGTAGATTTAGAAAGAAGAGATAATTCTCAGAATCCAATATCTTTTATTGATAAATGTCCGGAATGTGGAACTTCTCTCGTGCGTCGCGAAGGTGAAGCAGCGCATTATTGTCCTAACGAGTATCATTGTCCTCCCCAAATAAAAGGAAAAATCGAACATTTTGTAGGTCGTAAAATGATGGATATTAATATTGGAGAAGCTACTATATCTGCTCTTTTTGAGAGGGGCTTAATTTCAAATGTAGCAGATCTGTATGAGCTGAATGCCGAAGATTTAATGTCTTTGGAAGGATTTCAACGCAAATCTGTTGATAATTTATTAAAGAGTATTGAGGCTTCAAAAAATGTTCCTTTTGAAAAGGTGCTTTTCTCTTTAGGTATTAGATTTGTTGGTGAAACAGTTGCTCGTAAATTAGCTGTTCATTTTGAAACTATAGACAAGTTGAGGACAGCAACATTTATGGAGTTGGTGATGGTTGATGATATTGGGGAAAGAATAGCCGAGAGTTTAATTGATTATTTTAATGATAAATCTAATCAGAAAATAATAGATAGATTAATCAGTTATGGACTTCAATTTGAAATTGTTAAATCTAATGAGAGATTCCCAAATTTACTTCAAGGCAAATCATTTGTTGTAAGTGGGAAATTTGTAAAGTCGAGAGATGAGATTAAAAAGTTAATAAGCCGTTATGGTGGTAAAAACCTTAGTTCCATATCTTCTAAAACAGATTATTTATTAGCTGGAGATGCTATGGGACCATCAAAGCTTAAAAAAGCAGAAGCTTTGAAAATAAAGATAATATCAGAAGAAGAACTTATTAATATGATTAATATATAATATTATGAACGAAGCTAAAGGATTACTTAAATTACTGGGGTGGAAAGTAGAAAATAAAATAAAAGATAAAATGCCTCGAAAAGCTGTAGTTTTATCGGTGCCTCATACTAGTCTTATAGATTTCTTTATCGGGTTTTTGGCATATAAAAATTTAGGATTAAAGGCTTACTTTTTAATTAAAAAAGAAGCATTCTTCTTTCCCTTAGCTGGATTATTGAAGAAAAATGGTGGTATTCCTGTGGATAGAAGCAGAAAGTCGAATATAGTAGAAGATATTGTTAAGCAGTTTGATTCAAGAGATGACTTTCTTTTTACAATAACACCTGAAGGTACAAGGAGTCTGAGATTGAAATGGAAAGATGGGTACCATAGAATAGCTAAGGCCGCTAAAGTACCGGTGTTAATAGGTTACATAGATTATAAGACTAAAAGTATTGGAATAGAAACTGTTTATGAGCTTAGAGGAACACCGGAATATGATACTCCAAGAATTATGAAGTATTATATAGGTATGGAAGGAAAAAATCCGGAAAAATTTGCTCTTCCTGAGGAGGTGTATAATTTATAAGGACTAATTTATCTCCTTAAACTTTAAACTTTATACTTTAAACTTTATACTTTAAACTTTATACTTTAAACTTTATACTTTATCGTATCACCATAAAGCTAATTTTATGATTATGAAGAATAAGGTATAAATATGTGAAAATGGTTTTAGTATTTTATAAAAACAAAAAGCTATTCAGAATTATCAGAATAGCTTTCAATTGTTTTTTGTAATAAAAAGACTAATGATGGTGTCCACCTGCTCCGTGAACGTGACCATGCTCAAGCTCTTCTTTTGTTGCATCTCTTATGTCAACAATTTCAACTTCAAAATGTAAATCTTGACCAGCTAATGGATGATTAAAATCCATTTTTACTTCAGTTTCAGTAACATCTGTAACAGTACCGTCCATTCTATTACCTTCGTTGTCTTGCATAGGTAAAACGTTGCCAACTTTTATCATCTCCATATCAATAGCGCCATCTACTTTAAAAATATCAATAGGTAAGCTTACCAATGCCTTTTCATCTCTTTCGCCATAAGCTTCAGCTGCAGCGATACCAAAGTTGGTTGTATCTCCAACCTTTTTTCCATTCAGCTCTGCTTCGAATTTAGGAATCATACTTCCTGTACCATATAGAAATACCATTGGTTCTGCTCCAAAAGTTTCTTCTACTAATTCTCCGTTCTCATTGTTTTTTCGGAGTCTGTAATTAAGGCTAACAACCTTATTTTTTGTAATCATATTCTTGTTAATTTAATGAATGGCAAAAATATCATTATTATTTGATACTAAACATTTATTTTTAGCTGTTTCTAATGTTCTGATAAGTCAATAGTATAATATTTTTTTGACTTCTTATTGTTCTGCATTATTTATACAATAGCAAAGCGAATTGTATGAATGAGCGATGAACAGCGGGTTGTCCCGATTTGTCGGAAAAACCTAGTTTTACTTAGTCGTCAGTATTATATTTGTGAATAATTTGGATTATGTTATGTTTATTATTAGAAATGGTTTCTATATTAAGAACTAATTTGTCATAATAAGACGCTTTTGCTGATTATCTAGGTGTTAAACTTGTGGTAATAAACAGTAATATAATATGTTATATAAATTGGCATATAGTTTGTTAGCATAAAATGCTATTTGTAGTAATATATATAATAAACATAATTTTTATATTATGATAAAACACATTTTAATTCTGGTTACAATAATTATTTTTTCTATTAATTATTCATTTTCTCAAACATATCCTACATGCACAAGTACTGGTAGTCATAGTCATTATATTAAATTAGTTGATTTCAATCAACTTTGGGTAGATCATGATGATGATGATGATGGTTATGATGAGGATGGTGATGGTGATGATAATTATGAAAACAAAACAGGCGACTATACGCCATTATGTGTTCCAGGAGTAACTTATACTATTAATGTTAGCATTAATGATAGGGCACACGATTATATCGATGGTTGGATAGACTGGAACCACGATGGAGATTTTGAAGACGCAAATGAAAAGTTTACACAGATTGCAGATGATGTTAATAGTGATGGTCCTTATTCCGGGACTATTACAGTTCCTTCTAATCAATCTTACTTTGGTAAAACTAGAATGCGAGTAGCTCTAAGAAAAAATAATAGACCACCAACAAATGCGGATGCAACATATTCTGATGCCGGTGAGGTTGAGGATTTTGATATAGACGTTGTTCGTCTTAAGGATAAATTTTATTATGTTTCAGATGCTACTGATGAATTATATGCTATTGATATTGATAATGGCAATGGAATAGAGTATTGGGAAACAGGAGTGGGAGATATAGAAGCAATTTCATATTGGCCTTCATATTCTAATCCTGTTTTATATGCTGCTAATGGTGGTGTTTTGGGAACGATAGATACAGAATCATCAGAATTTACTGCAATTGGTGAAATTGATGGAGGAGGTACTGCTAATGGTTCTGAAGGAGCACAGTCGTTAAATGATGTTGATGGATTAGGTTTTGATGCTCGTACGGGTTTACTTTGGGCTTCTAATAGAAGAAGTGGCGATTATGATTTATTATTTCAAATAGACCCTTCAACTGGCCACTTTGTTGAAGATGCATTTGGTAATAATATTGATTATGTAGAGATTGATGGTAGTGGAGTTTATCAGTATTTTGATGACATTTCTGTTTCTCCTGTTGACGGTAAAATTTATGGAGTTAGTAATGATGGTAGTAACGACCAATTATTAGAGATTGATCCATCTACCGGTGCGATAAATGTAAATACAGCAATTTCTGGTGTTAGTGATTGTGAGGGTTTAGCTTTTTCTAATGATGGAGTATTATATGTATCATCTGGTGGTGATGATAAAATTTATTCTTTAAATATATCAAATGGAAATGCAACATATTTGTATGATTTAGAAGGAGGAGATGTTGAAGCCATTTCTGCATTGATGGATAGAGGAAATAGAATAACTGGTAACTTGTGGAAAGATGATGATGCTGACGGTATTAAAGATGCCGGTGAAACAACCTATTTGAGTGGAGTAACTGTTGAGCTGTATTATGATTCAAATAATGACGGAGATGTTGATGGTGGTGATGAGTTTTTGCAAAGTGTAACGACTGATGCTTCAGGTGATTATTCTTTTGATTACGCAACTACTGGACATCTGGTTTTGAGAATTGATGAGTCTACATTGCCTTCAGGATATGCTTTAACTACTGATAATAAGGAAGAAGTTGATTTTACATCTCATGGTAATCTTGAAACAGGAAATGATTTTGGTGCCTTGGATGGCTCTGATTGTGATGGTGATGGTATTCCTGATTTTAAAGAGGGAACTGCTGATACAGATGGTGATGGTGTACAGGATCAATGCGATAAGGATTCAGATAATGACGGTATTCTAGACTCAGAAGAAGGAACGAAAGATACTGATGGCGATGGTATTTCCGATTATTTGGATCTAGATTCAGATAATGATGGTATTCCCGATGCTAAAGAAGCTAATGGTGGAAGTGAACCATCTTCTTATACTAATTCCGGTAGAATAGGTGGGTCTGTTGATTCTGATGGTTTGCCAACTGCAGTGTATTCAGGTGGTGTTTCTAACTTGCCCAATTACGATACTGATGGTGATGGAGTTAAGGATTACAGAGATTTAGATTCTGATAATGATGGAATTCTTGATATTGTTGAAGCTGGAGGTGATGATACTGATGGTAATGGTGTTGTAGATTCATTTACAGATTCAAATAGCGATGGTTACCATGATTCATATGTGTCTTCTCCTTTACCTATTCCTAACAACGATAGCTCTACTGAGGCTGTTAATTTACCTAATTATAGAGATGTTGATTCTGATGGTGATTCTATAGATGATACCCGTGAGGGCTATTCTCCTGGAAATTATACTTCTCCTACTATTATTAAGGATAATGATGGTGATGGAATACTTAACCTTTGGGATAATTCTTCTGGAGGTGCTTCAATCGATCCTTATGATTATGATGGTGATGATGTTCCTGATTATTTAGATAAAGACTCAGATAATGATTCAGGCTCTGATATGATAGAGGGTAATGATGCTGATGGTGATGGTGAAGCTGATTCTTCGCCTTCAGGAAGTGATGTGAATAAGAATGGATTGGATGATACTTTTGATAAAGATTGCAAAGGTGAATCTGCCATAGATTTGGATGCTACTTCAAAATGTGAAGAGAGAGTAAGTAGTGGAAGTTGTAATACTAGTAGTTCTGATATTGAATTAGTGTATGATGGTCATCAACAAGTAGTTGGTATTAGATTTACTGGAGTTGGAATTGATCAGGGTACTACAATTAATTCGGCTTATATTCAATTTACAGATGATGAGGGTGGTACAGGTACAGTTAATTTAACAATTTATGGTGAGGATAATAATAATGCCTCTGATTTCTCTACAAATACAAATGATGTAAGTAATAGAACAAAGACTTCTGCTAGTGTAAGTTGGTCTCCTAATGATTGGAATGATAATGGAGAGTCAGGAAGTGACCAAAAAACACCTAATTTGAGCACAATAGTGCAAGAAATTGTTGATAGAGGTGGATGGAGTAATGGAAATGCAATAGTGTTTATTATTGAGGGAACTTCTACTTCAAATAAACGTACTGCAACATATAATGGTGGAAAACCGGAGCTGATAATAAAAACTGCAGATGGATTGAAATATAATTGTGGTAGTGATATAGCACTCAATGATAACAATAGCAATTCAAAACAAGATTTTCGTGATGTTGATGCAGTTACGCCGGTT
>JAMOQI010000062.1 GCA_027064095.1 Bacteroidales bacterium
CTCATGGTTTATTTGTTTGGTCAGAATTACAAATATAACCATGACAAGGGAACTATTTGAAAAAAATATTCCCTTGTCTTAATTTTTTTTATCGGACACTAATGAATAAAAATATAGCTGCACTGTAAGTTACAGCTTCTAACAAAAAACAAAACCTTGTAGTCATTAGCTGATTACGAGGCTTTTGAGTTGGTTTTGCTTGCTATTTAGCACCACGCGATGGAATCGACGCGGTAGCGGCTTAGTTCTTCGTGCGGCAGCTGGGGGTTATTTCATTTATATCTTAGACAAATAGTTTTTACAAGATGTAACTTTTCTATTTGTAACGTCAATAATGACTATATATGTGACTTCTGGACAATGACATCCTCTTTTGAAGCAATATCCAATAACAACATTTCCATCATAATTATATGATTCCGTAATTCTTAAAAGAAAAAAATGATTCTGTAGTTCTTTACTTGTTATCTCATTATTAATATCTGAATATTTATTTTTATCGTAATTATATTTTGATTTATCAGTATATCCAAAAGAAAAATTATTATTATTCTCTAAGTCTATACTGATAGAAGATTTTACTTCCTCCTTCATTCCATATTGAAAAACTATGCTATCAGGTATTTCTATTAAGTCTTTAACAAGGAGTAGTTCTGGTTTTCCATAACTTTTATTATATATTAAAATAGAATCCGTTAATTCAAACTCACCACTACAAGGAGTACTAATATTTTTTTGAAGGGTTCCATTTTCTATTATATACTTTAAGCCTATCGATTCATAAGAAGGAACAGTTCCGCACTTTAGTAAGGTAATAGAAATAATAGTTAAAAAAAATAGTTTATTCATGAGAGAAATTTTTCCAAATTAATTTACCAGAGTTTGGGAGCTGAAACAACGTTTTTCCATTATAAGAACCATATGTCATTCTTTGTGGTAAGCCTAATTCACTCCTATATACATTTACTCTATTTACTGTTGGACCAGGATTCCCAAGCTGAAATATCCCAGCACCAAAATCAGCTTTTCCTTCAGTTGCAAAAGTAGGTCGCTTTCTTGGACTATCATCTAATCCAAACCAACCATGATTATATTCATGTAAGAAAATCATACCTATATCAAACGTTTTTTCTTCATTACCTGAAAAGTCACCAAAATCTATTTTGGCAAAACCATTTCTTCCACCACTATTATAAGCCTTATTTATGCTAGGACTATTAATTGCCCACGTTATTGAATATGTATCGTCCTTATCACTAATTCCCTCTATTAAATCATTTCGTGCAGATTCAGAACCTCCATTAATAACCGGATTTCCACTCTCATCTTTCTCATATACCATCATATTATTATCATTATAAGAAAGATTTAAACCTGTTTTCTCAGATAAGCTATTAATTAATGCAACACTTCCTGCAAAATCGCTTGGTGCTGTATTTTGAATTGAATCTCCATTTTGATCAATATAAGATATTGGATTTAAAGCACAGTAATTATAAGGGCTCAAAGATGGATACATATCACTCAAGGGATCCACAGATAACCAAACA
>JAMOQI010000063.1 GCA_027064095.1 Bacteroidales bacterium
CATAAATCTATACAGCCACGATGGATTGTCGTAGAGGTATTGAATTGGTTCCTTATGTGTTGTTGTTTGGTTCATATTACTTATTTCTGATTTTATAAGTGCCCTGAAACCTCGGGGCACTTTGTATATTATTCATTTGTAGGCTGCAATGGTATTAATTGAATAATTAAAATGATATTATGCCAGTAATATAAAACACAATAATCAACATAACTGCTACACCGACAAAGATCTGAATTAATTCACTAGAAAGTGAATCGATTAAGTCATCACTCTCTTCTGCTTTTTCATCAATCCACACTTTTTTGAATGAAACAATTTTTAGATTATAAATAGATTTAATAATCCAAATAGTAATTACACCTACAAATCTAAATAATATTGAACCGTAAAACATTTTGTAGAATTTATTTAATTATCTTCTTTGCGTATTTCCTGCTGCTGATGTTCCTAACATAAAAACGGGTAATGTTTTATTAAAGGCATTATTTTGCTTAATTGTATGATTTAACATCCTATTATTAAGCCCTCTTTGAGCGGCAGAGATACCTTTAACAATACCTGTTTTCGTATATGCTTTACTAAATTGAGCAGCGTTTAATACTTTCTTGCCAATTTTTAAAGTGCTTCCTATTTTACTTATTGGTACAAAATTAGTCAAAGTATTAACTCCTGCATTTCGTAATTCATTTCTATTTGCTCCCTCTCCTGTTAAATGCCGCATTTTGTCAGGACCTAAAACTACTGCTGTTGCATAAACAGTAAAATCATCAACAATCCCATAAGAAAGTTGTGCAAAGAAATTACTACTTTCACTCCAATTGTCTATTGCTGTTGGGTTAAATTGCGTATATGAAGCCGTATTGTTAGGAGTACAAGAAGTTATGTTAGATCCATAAAGATAATTATTTAGATCATCAGATATATTAGCATCAGGTTTATAAGCCATAACAGATCCGTCATCTTGACCATGCGTGTATTTATCTTCGCCTTCCTTATAAATATTGAAAGTGTAATTAGGTTCTGATTCCGTTCCTTTATTAAATACTTGTCCAACCCTAGCTGCTCCGTGATTTCCTGTAGCTGTTTCTTGTGCTTTTTGTGCTTTTGCTGGGTCTTTATACATCCCATTAGGGTCAACAAACATAATAGGATTACCAAGCACATACATATACGGACTAGTACTAGGATACAAATCACTCAGCGGATCGACACTCAACCAAATACTAATATCCGAGCTATAATACCTAGCTCCAAAGTAATCAAAACCAGTTTCTCCATCCCGTTCTTTACCAGTAAACTTAAAACGAATGTCATTACCATTTCTTTGGTCGATAAAGCTTTCACCAAATGGCATATAAGCTAAATGTTGATTCACATTACCACTGCCATCGGTTATCCATGAGGAACTACCCAAATGGTCACTATGGTGGAAGTATTGTTTTTCTCTGTTCGTTTTTGTCTTGAAACAAAAAGAACCAAAAAGTTCAAGAAACAAAAATGCTTCCCCGCTTGGAGCCTCCCATTGCCCGCTTT
>JAMOQI010000064.1 GCA_027064095.1 Bacteroidales bacterium
TATTAGTTTACCCTTTAATAAGATAAACTCCACTTGATATATCACTAATATCTAGTTTTAATTGCGAAGAGTTAATACGTTTAGAAATAACTTCTTTACCTTGGATATCAAAAAAGGATCAACATATATTTAGGAGAATCAATAATGAGTCCAGTCTAAAAAGGGTCTTTGTCGCCAAACTCGTCGTTGTCAAGAATTTTCCAATCCTCATTAACAACGAATTAACTGCGGTTGCAAAATTCTCTCCGCCTCGATTTTGATGAAAATCTACCTTTTTAGAGTGAACTCAATAATTTTAAAAAAAACTTTCTGCCATCTGCAATAGCCATTGCTGGAGTGGGTTTTAAGGGTTCTACTTCTTTTTGTGCTGATAAATATTTCATTAGGCATGCTTCCTGGTAATAATAAGCTCAGTTATGATTTTAACAATGCTTCTCGATACATTCTAACAAACCTAAATCCTACTTCAGAATATGAAAAGTGATCTTCCACATATTGAATCATAGCTTCTTTATCGTATGTAGTTTCCTCTGTCATCATTGCCTTCATTGCTTCTGCTAGAGCCTTTATATCATTAGAAGGAATTAATTTACCAAAATCAACAGGTAATACTTCCGGAATTCCTCCTACTGAAGTAGCGATAACAGGAATGCCACAGGCAAGATTCTCGGGAATAACAATTGAGAATGTTTCGTAAAAACTAAAAATTATTGAACAATGACAAGTATTCATCATACTTATTAGTTTATCACCTTCGAGAACACCGGTAAAACTAACAACATCATCAAGCCCAAGTTCTTTTGAATATCTTACTGTATCTTCCCAGTCTTGTCCATCTCCTATCATCACTAATTCAAAATCAAGATTCTTGTCTTTTAGTATTTTAACAGCATCTAATATTCCTCGCATATTTTTTGATTGTTCCTCAAAACATGAAATATGCGAAAACCGAAACTTCTCACTTTTTAGATTATTATCAGGTTTAAAAGAATATACATCGACAACATTAGGAATAATTTGCCAGTTTCTATGATTGATATTAGCAGCTATCATTGCTTGTTTCAACACATTAGAGACTGTAGAAATACCACTGGAATAACGAACAATTTTTTCTGTTAACTTCTTACGAAACAAACCATTATATCCATCATGATGTTGCATATATCTCGACCAATGTTCTGTAATGACGTATGGTACTTTATATCTTATTTTAAAAAACAAAGCAATAATTCCGGCTCTTGTAAGAACATGTACGTGAGTTATATCCGGAATGAAATCGGTAGATTGAAGAATTTTCCATGCAGCAAGATGCGCTGCAATATACCTCCATCCATTAATAATAGTATTTAAAGGTGACAAAAACGATTTAGCCTTTCGTGTATAAATTATTATTTCGCTAAGATTTTTAATTGTCTTTGTTTGTACTTCGTAAACATCATTAAGTTTTGGAACAGTGACCACCGATATGACATTTACATGGGCATATTTAGATACTGCTTCAGCATGTCTTTGTACAAAAAGCCCAAGCATAGAGTCAAATCTATTAGGATACCATTTTGCAAGGAATAATATTTTAAGTGCCTTTTCTTCCATAATTCGCACAAAGATAATGTTTCACCCACATTATTCACTTAAAAATATAAAAATATCAATAAAAACCACCTATTAACAGTTGTCATTTACTAAACAAACTGCATCACAAAAAAAACATAATTATCAACTATTCAACAAATTCAATCTGACTTAGTGAAGTTTAAATTATCTAATATCAAAAACAAACTACAGCCAACAGTAATTTAACATTTAAAAAACACATAATAACAAAGCTCCAAATCAAATTTAAATTTCAACTTATTATTTTTCTTATTTTTGCCCGCTAAATATAAGCATAAGATAGTAAAATGAATTTCACTTAATTGAAGTTTTCAAATAGAACAATAATTTATATACAATGTCAAAGCAATATCGTACATATTCAAATCTTGACCTAGCAAAAATTGGTAAAGAAGTAAAACAAGAATGGGAAGCAAATCACATTTTTGATAAATCGATAGAAAATAGAGCTGGCGAATCTACTTTTGTATTTTACGAAGGTCCTCCTTCTGCTAATGGAGTACCTGGTATTCATCATGTTATGGCACGAACCATAAAAGATTTGTTCTGTCGTTTCAAGACTATGCAAGGATATCGTGTAGAACGTAAAGCAGGTTGGGACACTCATGGTCTGCCTGTGGAGATTGGCGTAGAAAAAAATCTTGGCATCACAAAAGAAGATATTGGAAAGAAAATAAGCATTGAAGAATACAATAAAGCTTGTCGTACAGAGGTAATGAAATACAAAGACCTCTGGGATAATCTCACCCAGAAAATGGGATATTGGGTTGATCTGGACGAGCCATATATTACCTTTGACAATAAATATATTGAGTCCGTATGGTGGCTTCTTAAACAATTATACAACAAAAATTTACTTTACAAAGGCTATACTATTCAACCATATTCTCCTGCTGCAGGAACAGGATTAAGTACACATGAACTAAATCAGCCCGGTTGTTACCAAGATGTAAAAGACACCACTGCCATTGCTCAATTTAGTGTTATCACTAACGATAAATCAAAATTCCTTTTTGATAATGTTGATACTGACCTTTACTTTATTGCTTGGACAACAACACCTTGGACTTTACCTTCTAATACAGCATTAGCTGTAGGACCAAAAATTAAATATTTGAAAGTCAGAACTTTCAACCCATATACTTCTGCACCTATAACTGTGGTTATAGCCAAAGAACGATTAGAAACATATTTTCCAGCAAAAAATGCCGAATTATCAATAGAAGATTTTAAAACCGGTGACAAAAACATTCCATTTAAAATACTTGGTGAATATAGCGGAGAAGAGCTAGTAGGTATTGATTACGAACAGCTTATACCATTTGTGAAACCTATGGGGAAAGCATTTGAAGTAATTGCCGGTGACTTTGTTACTACCGATGATGGTACAGGTATTGTTCACATTGCTCCTACTTTCGGTGCTGATGATGATAAAGTGGCAAAAATAGCAGGCATATCTCCTTTGGTAGTGATTGACAAAGAAGGAACTCGCCGACCAATGGTTGATTTGCAAGGACGTTTTTATCGTATTGATGATCTTGATGCTGCCTTTGTTAAAGAATATGTAAATACCGATCTATATTTAGAATATGCCGGTAGATATGTGAAAAATTCTTATGATAGTTCTCTTACCGATAAAGATGCAACCTTAGATATTGATTTATCGGTAATGTTAAAAATGCAGAACAAAGCATTTAAAATAGAGAAACACACTCATAATTACCCTCACTGTTGGAGAACAGATAAGCCTATTTTATACTATCCTTTAGATTCATGGTTTGTAAAAACTACTGATTATAAAGAACGTATGATTGAGCTTAATAAAACCATTAATTGGAAACCAAAATCGACAGGAGAAGGTCGATTTGGCAACTGGCTTGAAAATCTATTAGACTGGAACTTAAGTCGTTCTAGATTTTGGGGTATACCATTACCTATTTGGGTTAGTGAAGATAGAAACGAACAAATATGTATTGGTTCTGCCGAAGAACTAAAAGCAGAAATAGAAAAATCTGTTCAAGCAGGGCTAATGGATGATAATCCACTTGCTAATTTTGTCCCCGGTGATATGTCAAAAGAAAATTACGAAACTTTTGATTTCCATAAACCATATGCTGATAAAATAATATTGGTTTCACAAAATGGAAAACCCATGTATCGTGAACCAGATTTAATTGATGTATGGTTTGATTCCGGCTCAATGCCTTACGCCCAATTTCACTACCCATTTGAAAATAAAGAAAGCTTTGAAGAAAAATACCCTGCTGATTTTATTGCCGAAGGTGTTGACCAAACAAGAGGTTGGTTCTTTACATTACATGCAATAGCAACAATGGTATTCGATTCTGTAGCTTATAAAAATGTAATCTCAAACGGACTAGTACTAGACAAAAAAGGTAATAAGATGTCTAAACGTCTTGGGAATGCAGTTGATCCATTTACTACAATCGACAAATATGGCCCTGATGCTACTCGCTGGTATATGATTACTAATGCTCAACCATGGGACAACCTTAAGTTTGACACTGCAGGAATTACAGAAGTCCAACGCAAATTCTTTGGTACACTTTATAATACGTACTCATTTTTTGCACTTTATGCCAATATTGATGGATTTACTTATGCCGAGAAAGACATTGAATACAATAAAAGACCTGAGATAGACAGATGGATCTTATCAGAACTTAATACTCTTATTGCAGAAGTTGAAAACTCTTACAACTCTTATGAGCCAACACGTGCCGGTAGAGCTATTCAATATTTTGTTGATGCTCATTTAAGTAATTGGTATGTTCGACTTTCACGTCGTAGATTCTGGAAAGGAGATTATTCTGATGATAAAATATCAGCATATCAAACACTATATCGCTGCTTAATTAGTCTAGCAAAATTAAGTGCTCCAATTGCGCCATTCTTTATGGACAGATTGTTTCAAGACTTAAACAATATCAGTAGAAAAAGTAATGCCGAATCAATTCATCTAAGCGACTGGCCTAAGTCAAATTCTTCTGAGATTGATAAAGAATTAGAAGAGAGAATGCAGTTGGCTCAAAACTATTCATCAATGGTTTTAAGTCTTCGTAAACTTACAAAAAACAGAGTTCGTCAGCCACTACAAAAGATTATGATTCCAGTTAGCAGTGAACATTTAAAGACTCAAATTGAGAGAGTTAAAGATTTAATTCTTTCGGAAGTAAATGTAAAAGAACTGCAATTTATCGCTGAAGATTCTGAAATACTAGTAAAGAAAATAAAACCCAATTTTAAAACTTTAGGACCTAAGTTTGGGAAGATGATGAAGCAAATTGCAGCTGCAATTAATGCTTTTGACGCTGATAGCATCAAAAGATTGGAGCAAGAGGGAGTTTATAGTCTAAATATCGATGACAAGGAAATTGAAATTACGATTGATGATGTTGAAATATTAACTCAAGATATTCCAGGATGGGCAGTTAGTACCGTTGGCAATCTGACAGTAGCTTTAGATATTACAGTTACTAACGAATTGTATAAAGAAGGACTTGCAAGAGAATTCATTAATAGAATCCAAAACATTAGAAAGGACAAAGAATTTGACGTTACTGATAAAATAAATATTGATATTTTAAAAGACGACAAAATTTTTGATGTAATTAATGAATATTTTGACTATATTTGTTCAGAAACATTAACCCAAAACTTAAACTGGGTAGAATCAGATAATAGTTTATTAGAAAACTTAGAATTGACTAAAGATTTATTCATTAGAATTAATGTCACAAAATAGCACTAGCATATTAATATTTAAATATATAAGCCATGAACGAAGAGACTAAAGCAACACGTTATAATGATGAGGAGTTAGAAGAATTTAAACAAATAATATTGCAAAAATTAGAAGAAGCAAAGAATGACTTAAAACTTTTAACAGAAGCATATACAAACTCAAATGAGCATGGAACAAATGATACATCTCCAAGTTTTAAGGTGCTTGAAGAGGGATATATGGTGCGTTCTAAAGAAGAAAATGCGCAAATGGCAGCACGTCAACAAAAGTTTATTAAAAATTTGGAGAATGCACTTATTCGTATTCAAAACAAAACTTATGGTATTTGCCGCGAAACCGGTGTATTAATTCCTAAAGAGCGTTTACGTTCAGTGCCTCATGCTACTTTAAGCGTTGAAGCTAAGCTTGCTCAAAACAAGAAGCACTAATTCTTAAAACCTTTTTTCACTTTGAAAAAACCTTTTTTAATAGTTTTACTGATACTATTTATTGATCAGTTTATAAAAATATGGGTAAAAACTCATATGTCTATAGGTGATTCTATTCCCGTTATAGATAACTTTTTTTATATTCATTTTGTGGAAAATGAAGGAATGGCTTTCGGGTGGAAGCTATTTGGGGGAGGTAACTTTGGCAAGGTATTCTTAACCCTATTTCGCATAATAGCTGTTAGTGGCATCGGTTACTATTTGTATCTTATTGTAAAACAAAAAAAACACCCTTTATTTATCTTTAGTATTTCACTTGTTCTTGCAGGCGCAATAGGTAACATTATCGATAGCTTATTTTATGGCTTAATATTTAGTAATAGCGATTTCTATCATATTGCATCATTATTCCCTGAGAATGGTGGGTATGCGGGCTTTCTTCATGGTAAAGTTGTAGATATGTTTTATTTCCCTATTTATGAAGGAAATTATCCTAAATGGTTTCCTGTAATTGGTGGCGAGTATTTTCAGTTCTTTCAGCCGGTTTTCAATCTCGCCGATGCATCTATCTCTATTGGTGTAGGCATATTAATATTCATGCAAAAGAGATTCTTCAAAAGTGTAGATACTGAAAACTATTCAGAAGAGGACTCTGAACTAATTTCTTAATTTCATGGCTTTTATTACTGGAGCAAACGGCTTACTAGGTTCTCATTTAGCACTCGTATTATTGCAGAATGGAGAATCAGTTACTGCACTAAAACGCAAATCCAGCGAATTGAGTTTTATGCAAAAAACTTTTAAAGCCTATTCTTCTAATTATCAGGAACTATTTAATAAAATTACCTGGATAGACGGAGATATTCTGGACTTTCTTCATTTAGATGATATTATTTCCGAACATAAGGAAGTATATCATACTGCTGCAATGGTAAGCTTTAATCCAAAAGATCACCAAAAAATGTTGCAAGTAAACGTAGAAGGAACTAGTCAAGTAGTAAACTCCTGCTTAAGACACAAAACAAAACTAGTTTACTGTAGCTCTATTGCAGCTTTAGGAAGAGGACAAGGAACAATATCTACAACAGAAAATGATTTGCGCGACTCAACCTTCAAAAGTTCAGTATATTCAAAAAGCAAATTCGAAGCTGAACAAGAAGTTTGGAGAGGAATTGCAGAAGGTTTAAATGCTACAATAGTAAATCCTTCGGTAATATTAGGCCCCGGTGATTGGTCAAAATCTAGTTCTCAATTATTCAAAACTGTTGCCAATGGTCTGAAGTTTTACACCAATGGCACTAATGGTTATGTTGATGCTAGAGATGTTGCAAATATTATGTTTAAACTAATGAAATCTGATATTACAGCTGAACGTTTTGTTGTATCTTCTGAAAATATTAGTTATAAAACCTTATTCACTTATATCGCTAAATCTCTAAATGTAAAACCCCCATATCTATTGGCAAATAAATTTCTTTCTGAATTAAGTTGGAGGCTATTAAAAATAACTTCTTTATTGACTAATAAAACCCCATTAATAACAAAAGAAACCGCTCAAAGTGCTAATAGCCATTATAGATATTCATCAGAGAAGGTAATAAAAGCATTAGATTATAATTTTATTCCAATAAAAGATAGCATCGAAACTATTGGCAAAATCTATCTAAAACAATAATCCCCCACCAGACATGATATACAAAGCAATTTGTTTTATTGTAATATATAGAACAATTATATCTATAAAATCAATTGTATCTAAGCATAGCAAAAGAAACAAACCAAATGAAATAATAATTTCCCAATATTGTACGAAAATAAATTTTAAATTTGCTAATTATGATATCTAATTTATAACCTTATGGAGCAAATTCATATTACCAAGAAATCAGGAGAACTAGTTCCTTTTGAAAAAGAGAAACTTAGGAAATCTCTGGTTAAATCCGGCGCAGATAATGACACCGCTGAAAAAGTTATTAATGAGCTATTATTATATGTCAAAAATGGCATGTCCACACATAAGGTTTATAAAAAAGCATATTCCATATTAAGTAGAATTTCACATCGTACGGCAGGCAGGTATCGTCTAAAGAGTGCAATAATGGAATTGGGCCCAACAGGTTTTCCTTTTGAGAAATTTGTAGGAGCACTTATTGAAAATCAAGGATTTAATGCCAATACCGGAATTATAGTACAAGGTAAATGCGTAACTCATGAAGTAGATGTCGTTGCTGAAAATAAAGATAAGATTATAGTGGTAGAATGTAAATTTCATCGTGAGGGGAATAGAAAAAGTGACGTTAAAGTTCCCCTATATATTAGGTCAAGATTTAATGATATTTACGAACAATGGATTAAAGAAGATAAGATTAAAGACAGAGAATTTGAAGGCTGGGTTGTTACTAATACAAGATTTACAGGAGATGCAGAGAAATTTGGAAAATGTAGCGGACTTAATCTTATTGCATGGGACTATCCAAACGACAACAGTCTGAAAAATATGATTGACAGATCTGGCTTACACCCCTTAACAAGTTTAAAAAGTCTTACAAAAAAAGATAAGGAAGCTATATTAGAACAAGGAATAGTGCTATGCAAAGAACTTAGCGAAGAAATATTACTTAAGAGTAATATTGATACTAAAAAATTCAAAAAAATACTTTTAGAGGCACATAACCTAACATCATTTTAACGATATATTAATGGAAGTAAAACCAAAAAAACATTTAGGACAACATTTCCTTAAAGATAAGAATATAGCAAAAAAAATAGCTGAAACACTACAGCTTAATACTCCAACAATACTGGAAATTGGTCCAGGGATGGGAGTATTAACTACTTTTCTTAAAAACAACACCTCGGAACTCTATGTTGCTGAAGTAGATCCTGAATCAATTGAATATCTTGTTGAAAATAAAATTATAGACGATCATCATATTGTAGGAGATTTTTTGAAACTAAACATAGAGAATTATTTTGATACAGAAGTGTCCATTATTGGAAATTTCCCTTATAATATTTCTAGTCAGATAGTTTTTAAGACTATAGAGAATAAAGAAAAAATCCCAGAATTTGCCGGGATGTTTCAAAAAGAAGTTGCAGAAAGAATATGTGCTTCTCCTGGCAACAAACAGTATGGAATTATTAGCGTTTTAGCACAGGCATATTACAAAACTGAATATTTATTTACTGTTGATGAACACGTATTTAATCCTCCGCCAAAAGTAAAATCAGGAGTTATAAGACTGACAAGAAAAGAGAATTTAAATTTGGGATGCGACGAAAACCTCTTTAAGAATGTGGTTAAAACAAGTTTCAATACACGTCGTAAAATGCTAAGGGTAAGTCTTAAAAGAATTATTGGCAGTAATGATATTCTCAAAGATGAGTTTTTCGAAAAACGCCCCGAACAGTTGAAGGTAGAAGAATTTGTATGGATTACCAATAAATTAGCAAATGAAATTTAAAGCTTAATTAAATAGTATTAAGTCAATATCAAAAACCAAGCAGGAGTTCTTAGGAATATCACCAACAGAACGCGAACCATATCCCATTGAAGAAGGTATAATAAGCTTTATACGCCCTCCCTCTCCAATTAAAGGAAGACCAAGCTGCCAACCAAAAATTGTTTGGCCTAAATTTAGTTTAATAGTATCGGCATTATCAAAACCGGTACCATCTAATAAATATCCTTTATAGTTGACAGTAACATCAGAATAGGCATTAGGATGAGTTGTTCCTCCGTCTTTATCGATAACATAAAACAGTCCAGAAGTTGAATATTCCACTGCGGGAAGATTATGATCTGAAATATATTTTTCAATAGCTATTCTATCTTTATCAGCTTGACTCTTTTGGCAAGACCAAGTACTTATACCGATGATAAGTAATACCACAATAAAAACAGAATTTCGTAACTTATACATATTTAGTTGTTTTACATTTCCAACAAAGGTAACAAAAAATTAAGATAACAAAAAAAAACCGTCAAGAGAAATCATGACGGTTTCTAAAAAATAAAAAAAATCTAATTCATATACCCTTTAGCCTTAGCCTCTTTGATACAAGCAGAAATGCCGTTTTTATCAATTTTACGGATTCCAGCGGCAGATACTTTTAAAGTGATATATTTATCCTCTTCAGGGATATAAAATTTCTTAGTCTGTAGGTTAGGGTAAAAACGTCTTTTAGTACGGGCTTTTGAGTGAGCCACATTATTACCTGATATTACTTTCTTTCCTGTTATTTCGCAAATCTTAGACATCTCTATAATCTTTAAATATTTATTCCAAAAACGGAGTGCAAAATAAATCAAAATATTTTGATTAAACAAGATAAATAATTATTTTTATTATACCTCCACCTTATATTGTATTTATCTATATATCTGTATTTTACATCTATGAATAAATATACTTTCCCTGATAGCACAAAAATAACATATAAGTTTTCAACTAAATAATGAACTATATATATTAAAAATTGTGGTATTATTTAAACAATGTATTAATATTAAAGCAAAGCCTTTCTAATGCTATTCAAGGCAGTTTGTACCGACCAATTGATATTTCTTTGGCGTTGATTTCCAAACTGATATTTTTTTGCACTAACACCATTCTCATCAGCAACAGCAATCCAAATTGTACCCACAGGCTTATCAACAGTACCACCGGTAGGTCCAGCAATACCGGTTGTAGCAACGGCAATATCGGTATTCATAATCTTTCTCACTCCTGTTGCCATGGCACAAGCCACTTCATAGCTCACAGCTCCTTTTTCTTCAATAATATTAGAGTCTATTCCCAAAATATTACTTTTTATTTCATTAGCATAAGCCACTACACTACCTTTAAAATAGGAGGAGCTACCAGCAATAGAAGTAAGTTTTTCTGCTATCATACCACCGGTACAACTTTCAGCTGTTGATATTGTTTTACCTGCATCTTTCAGCATATTACCAACAGTTTTCTCTAAGAGGTCATCATCATAACCATATATAAGACTTGGAATAATTTTCTGCAAATCATCAATATGCTTCTGCAACTGACTATCAGCTTGCGATTGATATTCAGATTTAACAGTAATTCTCAAGCGTACTCGCCCGGGCGAAGGCAAATAAGCCAGAGAAGTATTATCAGGTAAAGCATTCTCCCAATCAGCAATCTTATCGGCAAGAAAAGACTCTCCCATGCCACTGGTAAGAACAGTTCTTTGAGCCGAAGGTTTTACTTTGCATAAATTTGAAAAATAAGGTATTACCCACTCTGTCATAATACTTTTCATTTCAAAAGGAACACCAGGCATAAAAACAAAATGAGTTCCTTGTTTTTCAAAATGCATACCAGGCGCTGTTCCCTGCGAATTCTTAACAATTTCGCAATTATCCGGCAACATCGCTTGCTTTTTATTAGATTCTGTAAGCTCACGTCCTCTTTTCGCGAAAAAATCTTTCACATAATCTAATACTTCTTGGTTTAAAACCAACTTACTACCAAAGAAATCACATATCGTATCTTTTGTAAGATCGTCTTTTGTAGGCCCTAATCCTCCGGTAACCAATACTAATTTTGCTGTAGCCATACTATCATGTAAGGCATCTGTAATTGCCTGCCATGTATCTGAAATTGCTATAATTCTGTTAACACTGAGTGCCTTTTTATTCAATGCCTCAGCCATCCAACTAGCATTAGTATTTAATACTTGGCCAATAAGTAGCTCATCACCAATACTAATAATATCTATACCCTTTTTATCGCTTTTCTCCATTACTAATAAAAATTAAAAACCAACAATAATATCATCCAATTTACGTGGAATTATTGACATTACAGGAATTTTTGATTCTCTGATAAATGAAGTTGCCGATGAACCTACAAATAGCTGAGTAAAATCATCTTCTTGCTGTGTCATAATTATTGCTAAATCAATTTCTTGATGCTCCTTTATATACTTATTAAGTATTCTTCTTAAATTAGAATCACCATCATTTGGGTGAATAATCTCTCCTTTAACTTTCACTCCCTGTTTACTAATAAAAGATACCACTTGCTTCATTTGGGAATTTATCTGTCTAATAACAAAATCTTTATCTCCCCATATCGCAGACACAACCTGTATATCTGCATTAAAGAGCTTAGCAAACTGTATTGCCCAACTAACTTTTTGACGAGTCTCCTTTGTAAGGTCCAGTGGTAACAAGATATTTTTAAAACCTAATCTCAAATCTTTGCCTCCAATTGTTACCACAGGAATTTTAGAAGTCCTTAGTATTTTTGATGTGATTGAACCTATACCAGGTTGTTCTTCACCTCCAACAATTAAAGACCCTTTTCCCATAACAATTATAGAGGCTTTAATCTCATCTGCAAAACGAACTATTTCACCATGGACACTAGTAGAATATTTGAGGAAATTTTCTACTTTGATATTATTATGTTTTTCAGATATTTCCTTAGCTTGTTCCTCTAATTTATCTTGCACTAAGCTATGAAACGATTCTTGCTGCTGACGATTTAAGAGTTTACCTAAAACACCTTTTTTTTCTTGTAAAACATATAATAAAACAACTTCACCTCCAACTATTCTAGCTAAGTGAATTGCTTGATGTAATGCTAAATTAGACTGGTCGCTAAAATCAGTGGGTACCAATACTTTATAATTATTTACTTCCATTAATTCATTATATTTAAGTGATTAATATTTTGCAAAACTACAAATTTACTTGTATATCTCATTTTTTCAATTATTTTAAAATTTATTATAATTATCTATTCCCGATCACAAACCACCACATAATATTCATTTACAGTGTATTACTCGCATTTCCCTTTATAATTTGTAAAATATTTATTTAAAAAATCTATAAATTATTATGAAATATTAACCTTTAAATGCAGTTTGTATTAGAATTGAAAGTAATTTTGTGCTGAAACTAGAATATTTTATTATGAGAAGAATTGAAGAATCAGAGTTAATAGTAAATCCAGATGGTAGCATTTATCATTTACACATATTACCAGAACAATTAGCTGACGATATTATTGTTGTGGGTGACCCACAGCGAGTTGAAATTATAAGTAGTTATTTTGACACTATAGAATGTAAGATACATAATAGGGAATTTGTAACACATACCGGCACATTAAATGGTAAACGACTAACAGTATTAGCAACAGGAATTGGTACTGACAACATAGATATTGTAATGAATGAGCTTGATGCTGTAGTAAATATCGACCTCAAAACACGACAAGTAAAAAACCATAAAAAATCCTTAAACATAGTACGGCTTGGAACATCAGGAGCCCTACAAAAAGACATTCCTGTTGACTCATTTGTATTTTCTTCTTATGGATTAGGTCTTGATGGTTTATTAAACTTTTATAAAGATAGAGATAAGGTTATAGACCAAGAAATGACTAATGCCTTTGTAGAATATGCAGAGTGGAATAAAGATTTGGCGCGCCCTTATATAGTTTCAGCCTCCAAGAATTTGGAAGATAAAATAAGTAAAGGAATGTATAAAGGCATCACTGCTACTGCTCCCGGCTTTTATGGACCACAGGGTAGAGAATTACGCTTAGCTCTTTCGCAACCTCAGATAAATAATATCCTCGAGAATTTTAATTACAAAAATCACGTAATTACAAATTTTGAAATGGAAACATCCGCCATTTATGGTCTTGGCTCTATCTTAGGACATCAAACAGCAACAGTATGTGCTATTATTGCAAATAGATATAACAAAACTTACAGTGCTGATTACAAAAAAACCGTTGTTAAATTAATAGAGATTCTACTAGGACATTTGACCTCATAAACTAAAATACTGGTGGAAAAAATATTGGACAAAGATCAAATTAAATCACTTATTCATCTTCTCGAAGATGATGATGAAGAAACATATAAGCTTATATTTCCTCAGTTAATTGATATGGGTGAAGATTTGATACCATATATTTTAGACGCTAAAGAGAGGAGTATAAATCCAATATTAACAAGTCGTCTTAAAGAAGTTTATATAGAGCTCAACCTTCAGACTTCTATCAAAGAATTGACAGACTGGAAACTTCACAATTCTAGAAATTTATATCAAGGATTAACAATACTAGCAAAGTATCGGTATCCTAATATTGACCTTAGAAAAGTTAGTGAGGTTATTAATAAAATCCGCCAAGACTTATGGTTGGAAATAAATGATAACCTTACTGCTCTTGAAAAGGTACGGATCATTAACAATATCTTTTTTGATATTTATAAATTTCGCGGCGACACTAAAGATTACTACGCCCCTGAGAACTCATTTATAAATGATATTCTAATTAGAAAAAAAGGAAACCCTCTTAATTTGAGTGCCATTTATTCCATTATTGCTCAAAGTGTTAATATTCCAATATATGGAGTTAATCTACCAAAAAATTATATGTTGGTATATGTGGAAAAACTATATTCACAACCTTTAGATAATTTTCAAGCCAATGACATTCTTTTCTATATAAATCCTTTTAACAGAGGAGAAATTCATTCAAAGAATGATATAATTAATTATCTGAGGCGAATAAATATCCCTGTTGAAGAGCAATATTATATGCCATGTTCAAATATAGTAACATTGAGTAGGTCATTAAACAACCTTGTCAAAATCTATAAAAACAAAGGCGAAGAGAACAAAATATATGGTTTTAAGAAACTCCTTGAAGTTTTATCTTAAAATATAAGTTTTTCCCAGATGATAGAAGTATATAGCGATAGTTATTTTATGAAAGAAGCTTTGAAAGAAGCCACAAAAGCTTTTGACAATGATGAAGTGCCAATTGGTGCTGTGGTGGTTTGTAATAATAAAATAATAGCAAGAGCTCATAATATGACAGAGACTCTAAATGATGCCACCGCTCATGCAGAAATGTTAGCAATAACAGCTGCTGAAAATTATTTAGGAAGTAAATACCTAAACAAATGCAGTCTTTATGTTACTCTTGAACCATGTGTAATGTGTGCAGGAGCAAGCTATTGGAGCAGAATAGCAAAAATAGTATATGGTGCAAGCGACGATAGGTATGGCTATAAAAAAGCTGGCAACAAATTATTCCACCCTAAAACAGAAATTATAAGTGGTGTTATGAAAAAAGAAGCCGGTGATATTCTTAAAAGCTTTTTTCAAAACAAAAGATTAAAATCATAAAATATCATTTTGCTTCCATAATTAAAATGTTAAATCCAAAAATCCATATCTTTGCCAAATATATTATAACACATCAAAATTTATGAGTTTATTACGCACACTTTTAATACTAGTTCTACTGTATTATGCCTTCAAAGCAATTACGCGATACTTACTCCCATTTTTGGCTAAACGATGGGTTAACAAAGCCCAAGAGAATTTCAGAGAACAACAAGGCTATGTTGATCCAGAAGAAGCCAAAAAACGCGAAGGAGAAATAAAAGTAGAAACTAAACAAAATAATAATACACGTTCAAAATCTAATAAAGATGATTTGGGCGATTATATTGAATATGAAGAAATAGAAGAAAATTAAACTTTATGAATATAAAACTAAACTATAAGAAGTTAGCTCCATATGTAGCTGGAATTTTAATCTTTCTAATTACAGTATTTATTTATTTCGGTCCATTATGGCAAGGCAAACAAGTTAACCAGCACGACAAGAAGACTTTTGAAGGCATGAGCAAGGAAATTGTTGATTTTCGTAATAAAACAGGAGAAGAAGCCCTGTGGACTAATTCAATGTTTGGCGGAATGCCTGCATATCAAATTTCTGTTGCGAAAAAAGAAAATCTAATTCGATATATTGACGAATATATTTTCCGATTACATCTGCCTCGACCTGCCGATTATGCTTTCTTATACATGGTAGGATTTTTTTTATTACTACTTATTTTAGGTGTTGACCCCTGGCTTAGTATTATTGGAGCTCTCGCTTTTGGCTTCTCATCCTATTTTTATATAATATTACAAGCTGGACACAACTCCAAAGCCCATGCAATAGGATATATGGCTCCAACCCTTGCATTTATTATTTACACCTTTAAATCCAGAAAATACTTACTCGGAGGCTCGCTTTTTAGTCTTTTTATGGCATTAGAGCTTTATACTAATCATCCACAGATAACTTATTATCTGATGTTTATTGTATTGGCCTATGGTATTGCAGAATTTTTTGGAGCACTAAAGGAAAAGCAACTTATTCATTTTGGCAAAGCTGTTGGAGTACTTGTTATTGGCCTTATATTAGCAATTGCCGTAAATACAGAAAATTATTGGACAACATTAGAATATTCGCCTTATACAATTCGTGGTAAATCAGAGTTGAGTTTCAATAAACATACCAAATCAAGTGGACTGGATAAGGATTACGCTACACAATGGAGCTATGGTATAGACGAAACTTTTACTCTATTAATACCTAATGCCAATGGAGGAGCAAGTGTTCCTATTGACAAATACGCTCCAAAGCAGTTTAATGATTTCAAAGGTCAGTACAAACAATATATTGGTGGTTATGGCAGTTATTTTGGCACTCAACCAATGACAAGTGGGCCAGTTTATGTTGGTGCCATTGTAATGTTCTTTTTTATTCTTGGTTTATTTATTATAAAAGGTAGATTTAAGTGGGCTCTTCTAGGTATAACCATCATAAGCATAATGCTTTCTTGGGGACATAACTTAATGTGGTTCACAGATATATTCTTCAATTATTTCCCTGGTTATAATAAATTTAGAACAGTATCTATGATACTGGTTATTACAGAGCTGACAACTGTTTTACTCGCATTCTTGGCATTAAATAAAATATTGAAAAATCCAAAAATAATAAATGAAAACAAAATTGGATTTTATGTAGCATTAGCATCAACAGCTGGTATTAGTCTTTTATTTTATATTATGCCGGAGACTTTCTTTTCTTTCTTAAATCAACAAGACCAATCTCAATTAATCAGTGCCCAACAAAACAATCCACAACAAGCTGCTGCATATCAAGCTATGTTCAACGAAATTGCACAGTTGCGTATTAATATTTTTAAAGCTGACAGCATTAGAAGCTTTATATTTGTAATATTAGCAGCTGCGTTAATTTGGGTTTATTCTATTAAAAAATTCAATAAAGCAATTGTTTATGTTGGCTTGGGAATATTAATACTATTTGATATGGTTGGTGTTGACAGAAGATACCTTAATGATAATCATTATGAAAGAAAACCAAGGAAACAAGTTCCTTATAGAATAACTCCTGCCGATATTCAAATATTAAATGATAAAGAGCTTGACTATAGAGTTTATAATACTACTGTAAGTCCTTTCAATGATGCCTCTACTTCTTATTATCACAAATCCATAGGGGGTTATCATGGTGCTAAGTTGCGCAGATACCAAGATTTAATTGAGCATCATTTATCCGTTGGCAACATGGAAGTTCTTAATATGCTTAATACAAAATATTTTATTGTTGGCGGTCAGGGACAAGCACCTACAGCGCAAAAAAATCCTAATAGACTTGGCAATGCATGGTTTGCAAAACGAATACAATTTGTTCCTAATGCAGATCAAGAGATTATTCATTTAGGAAAAGTTATTCAGCTAAAAGCTTTAGGGAATATTGACAACTTAAGTGTTTATGGTCGTAAGCTAAAAAATATAGACACTGTACTTATTACTTCTCCAATAAAAATCGGAGACAATAGTAGTTTAAACCTTAGCAGACTCCCTATAGGTGAAAATGGCGTTTATATTTTAGGAAATGATCCTCAGAATAATGATTCCAATTTTATAGATATTAGTGAAATCCCAGGAGGCAATTTACTAGGTAAAAAGCTATTTGAAACAAAGGTAATCTTTAACTTTAAAGCAAAAGATATAGCCGTGGTAAATGATAAGTTTAAATCCTATTTTGATAATAATAAATTCAACTATTTACCATCAGCTACTATAAATCTAACTGAATACGAGCCTAATCATTTAAAATATGCTACACATGCACAAAGTCCTCAGTTGGCAGTATTTTCTGAAATATATTACGACAAAGGATGGAATGCTTATATTGATGGAAAACCTGCAGAATATATACAGGCAGATTATGTTCTACGAAGCATGGTAATTCCTGCCGGTGACCATATCGTTGAATTTAAATTTGAGCCAAAGTCGTATTATTATGGCACAAAGATAACTTTTGCATCATCATTAATTCTTATACTTCTAGTAGGTGGAGTTCTTTTCTTTGAAATTAAAGGGAAGAAAAAATAATAACGCAATAATTATTTTGAAGAAAGTACTAATTATAAGCTATTATTGGCCACCTAGCGGTGGGGCAGGTGTTCAACGCTGGCTTAAATTCGCCAAATATTTACCTGAATTTGGCTGGGAGCCACACATATATACACCTTCCAACCCCGAAGCTCCAGCCTATGACGACTCTCTTCTGAATGAAATACCTGAAGAGGTGGTTGTTGTTAAAAGGAAAATATTTGAACCTTATTCTTTCTATAAAAAATTTACCGGTAACAAAGGAAATGTAAATGCCGGTTTTTTATCAGAAAATGAAGACTCCAGGAAGAAATTTACCGAAAGCCTCTCTATATGGATACGTGGTAACCTTTTCATCCCTGATGCCAGGATTATGTGGGTAAAACCATCGACAAAATTTTTAAGAAAATATATTGAAGAAAACAACATTAAAGTTGTTATTTCTACCGGACCTCCTCATTCTATGCATTTAATTGCAAAAAAGCTAAAAGCAAAAACAAATATTAAATGGATAGCTGATTTTAGAGACCCTTGGACTAATATTGATTTTTACAAAGACTTAATGCTTACTAAAGTAGCTGATAAAAAACATCATAAGTTAGAAAAATCAGTTTTGCAGCAAGCTAACAAGGTTATCACTATTGGTAATACAATGGCTAAGGAATTAGAAAAAGTAAGAAGGAGCTCCATTGATGTGATTACTAATGGTTACGACCTAAGTGATTTTAATGATGTTGTAACTAAAATAGATAATCATTATTTCACTATTACTCATGTGGGCTCAATAAATTCCGATAGAAACCATGATATTTTTTGGAAAGCTCTGAGAGATTTATGTAATAAAAATAAGGAATTTGAATTAAAGCTTAAATTAGTTTTTGTTGGCAAACTCGATTATCAGGTTATAAAAAGCATTAAAGATTATAATTTTACCGACAAAACTGAGATAATAAGTTATATACCTCATAATGAAATTATTAAATATTTATATAGTGCCAATTGTCTGTATCTTCCTTTAAATAACACTCCAAATGCAAAAGGCGTTCTATCTGGTAAATTATTTGAATATCTCGCAACAAATATTGATATTGTTGGCATTGGCCACCCGAATGGAGACGCCGCAGAGATAATATCAAAAACAAAGTCCGGATATATGATAGATTTTAATGACAAAACAGGACTTATCAATGCTTTTGAAACTATTTTTAAGAAAGAAGGATTACTTACAAATACCATTTCAGAAGATAGATTGAAATACTCAAGAAAAGAATTGACTAGAGATTTAGTAAAAATTCTTGAGGAAATATTACAAGCTGATTTATAGCTCTATATTTTAACTATAAGCCTTAAATTCACCTGCCTATTTGTTAAATAATTAGGCACAGAATAGTAAGAACCATTTACATCACTAATCCACATATACGAAAGTGTATTATCAATTTGCAAGAGATTGAAAACTTCAACACTTATCCAAGCCGATTTGATATAACGCAAAGGATTTTTATATTTAATTTTAGTTTCCTCTCCTATAAGTTGCTTTGAAAAACCAATATCAACTCTTCTGTAAGCCGGAAATCTACGAGTCTGTTGATAACGTTGATGAGTAGGCGGTCCAAAGGGTAAGCCGGAGGCATAAACCAAATTAAGGTGAACTTTGAATGTTGGATAACCCGGAACATAATCTTGGAATAACATATTAAACACAAAGCGCTGATCGGTAGGACGAGGGATAAAACCCGGCTCTACCTTTAAACTATCAGCAATTTGAGTATCTGTAGTTACACCGGCAACAATTTTTTCTCCTCCTTTATTATAATATTCAAAATAATAATCATCAGAAATATCCTCCTGTGTTTGCATTATTGACAGGCCAATCCAACTCTCCGCATTCTCCACTAATTGACCATGAAGTTTTAAGTCTAATCCGGTAGCATAACCTATAGCGTTATTCTCGGCAAAATATCTAAGACGAACATCATCCATTTCGTAAGGAATAAGATCCCACATATATTTATAATATGCTTCCATTGTAAATTTGAAAGGGCGATTCCATGCATCAAAAATCCAATCTGAACCAATAACAAAATGAGCAGATTTCTGAGCTTTAATATCATAATTAATTGATCCATCAAGATAGCGCATTTCTCTATAAAACGGAGGCTGCGAATAGAGCCCAGCAGAAATTCTATAAGATTTCTTAGAATCAGATGTTGGTTTTATAAAAAGTGAAAATCTTGGACTAAGAAGTAATTCGTTGCTAAAATCCCAATAATTTGTTCTAATACCGGCATTTATTTTATAAACAGAAGAAGAGTCTGACTTTCTTAAAGTCCAATCACGCATAGCATAAGCAGTATATCTGTTTGACACTACAAATTGGTCAGCTTTCACTACATCGTTGAGTATAATTTCATTAGGTCTTGAATAATTTGGAATACTATTATTTATATTATCCTTTGGATTTGGCAAACTATACCCGGCTGAATCAATCATTTTCCATTCTGAAAGCTTATCATCTATTATATCGTGCCTAATATTAGCTCCCCAACTCCAGTTACGATATTTACCTCTATGCTGAAAAGATGTCACCAAACCATCGAGCGTATTTCTGGCATGATGCAAATATGTACCCACACCCTTGTTAAAGGCTACCTCTCCAAAATCATCTTTACCGAGGTCATTTTCCAAAACATCTAACCAATATTGCCCCATAATATCATAGCTCTCAGTCTCTAAGGTTCGATATGCCGATGCAGCAAACTCAAGTTGAGTCCTATTATTATGATATTTTAGGTTTAGTGCTCCCATATAATTCTGGAATTTATCCACCTCCTGTCCGTCAAAATAAACAGTAAAACGAAGGACTTCGAATATACTACCAAAGTTGGTTTCTCTAGTTTGAGGTATGATATTGTAATTATTTACAGCATAATTTCCAAGAAAACCAAGTTCCCAAACATCGGTAATATCATAAGCCACAAAAGCTTGAATATCAGTAAATGAAGGTTTATAATCTCCCTTAGTATCAAGACTATTAAGAATATATTGGTTTGTTTTGTATCTAGTGCCTATAAGATATCTAAGTCTTTGCTTTGCCCCTACTCCTTCGATATGTGCGCTTGCTCCAAGAAGACTTCCTGCTACCGATGCAGCAAATTGCTCTGGCTCCTTATATTTTACATCCATCACTGAAGCCATCTTGTCGCCATAATAGGCAGAAAAACCACCAGATGAGAATTTTATATCACTAACTAAATCAGAATTGGCAAAATTCAGGCCTTCCTGCTGTCCTGATTTTATAAGCATAGGCCGCTGAATTTCGATACCATTAACATAAACAAGATTCTCATCAAAATTACCTCCACGAACAGAATATTGAGAACTTAATTCGTTGCTACTATAAACCCCTGGCATTCTTTTTATAAAAGCAGAGATTATATCTCCATTTGGTGTTGGAATAGCCTCAAATTCAACTGGTTTGACATGAATAATCCCATCATAAGCATGTCGCTTTGCAGTTACACTAAAGGTGTCCATTTCCAGAGCTTGATCAAGAACGATATTTATCTCCAAGCGTTCACCTGACTTAAGCTTTATAGTTTTGAATTTTTCTTTCAAAGTAACATGCGAGAATTGCAATTTAATGCTGACATTAGCAGGAATCATCAATTTATAAGAACCATCCTCTTTTGTGGTAGCTCCGATAGAATAACCTTGCACAGCAATATTTGCAGGAGGGTCAAAAGCCTTACCTTTTCTATCAAGCACAGTACCATATATTTCAGCTTTTTGGCCAAAACTATTAAATATAATTAGCTGTATGATTATGACTAAAATATATCGCATCAATTATGAAATTCCCATTTTAATACTACTGCAAAATAACGTTTTTAATTGGCTTTATTGTGGAAAATTATTTTGGAAAGATTTTCTGTGTTTTAACATCATAAATAACTTCCTCTTTTTTACCATTCTTGTATCGCAATTTTAAAACAAGAGCTCCTTTTTTATCCCAATAACTCCACACTCCATGTTTATAAACGCCTTTATATTGACCTTCACCTTTCTTTTTACCATCAATATAATATTCAACCCACTTCCCTGTTGGTTTGCCATCTATTAAACTTTGCTCTTTATATAAACGCCCCCTGTTATCATAGAATTTCCATTTCCCTTCTTTCAAGCCATTTTTGTACTTCCCAACTGCTTGTAAATTCCCCGATTTATACCATTCCTTAAAACTTCCCGTACGTAAGCCATCTTTAAAAGCTCCCACATATTTCTTTTTACCATTACTATAATATTGGGTGGCAGGACCATCTTTTAAATCATTTTTAAAATTAAAAATATAATTTGGTTTTGAAGATTTAAACCATGTTTTCCACTCACCATTCATTTTACCGGCAATATAACTACCACTAGCTGCAGGTTGTCCATTATCATACCACGAATTCCACTCACCAGTTTCATAATTATCTTTATAATTTCCTTCTTGAAGCTTCTGAGCATTCTCAAACCATGTTGTCCATAAGCCTGATTTCATACCATCTTTATAATGTCCTTTTTTCCATAACTCACCTGTTGCATACCAATATGTCCACTCTCCATTCATTAATCCTTTAATAAAACTTCCTTTGCTGGCTTTTTTCCCATTTTCACGATAAAAAATCCAGATAGAATCCTGCAAATCATTTTTCAAGACACCCTCCATTTCTATATTCCCATTAGCATACCACCAAGTGGCATAACCATTAAGGCTATCATTGACAAAAACCCCTTCGAATTGCTTCTTACCGGTTTGATAAAATTTATATGTTTTGCCGGTTTTTAAACCATTTACATAATCAAACTCTTCTTTTATCTGAGAATTTTTATAAAAATATTGCCAATGACCATCAAATTTTCCATTTAAAATATGCCCATTAGCTTTTAATGTACCATCTCTATAATACTCCTTATAATCACCATTTTCAGAAGGGAAAACAGTCATTAATTCTCCACCCAAATACCACTCTTTCCATATCCCAACCTTTTTATCATTCTTATATTTTCCTTGCAAACGTTTATTTCCATTAGGATAATATGAAACCCATTTACCATCTTTTATGCCTTTTTTATAGGTTCTAATTTCACTTATACTGCTATCTCTTCTAAAATAAGTACATTTTCCATCCAGTTTTCCATCTATATATTTCTCACGATTCTTTATAGAACCAGTGGAATAATACTCAATCCAATCCCCCGATTTCTCTTCGTTCTTAACTTGTCCTTTAACTTGCAACTGCTTGTTTTCAAACCATATAACAAAAGGCCCATTGGTATAATTAATCTTACTAAGAGTATCTCCATTTTTATAAAATGCTAACCACAGACCAATTCTTTTATTATGGTCAAAGCTGCCTTTTTCTTTTATATTACCATTAACATAGTAATTTTCGTAGTCACCATCATAAATACTATCATTTACAAAACCAGCTTTGATATGAACTTTACCATTAGGATATTTTATTGTTTTTGTAATTCTCTCCTGAGCAGAAACACTCACTGTGAATAAAATAAATACTATTAAAACTTGTATTTTACTCATAACATATTAATTATTTATTTCTATTTATAGAATAGTTTACTAGAGCAATTAAAGACTCTTTATATTCAGAATCAGGATAATAATTTAGCATTTTTATTGCGTTATTTAAATACTCCTTCATCTTCTCATTGGTATATTTTATTCCGCCACTATTATTAACTAAACCAATAATTTTATCAATTGTTGCTCGCTTGGTACTTCTGTATTTAATATCCAGAATTGTTTTCTTACGCTCCACAGCTCCCATTTTATTTAATGTATAAATAAGGGGGAGAGTCATTTTCTTCTCTTTAATATCGCCACCCGATGGCTTTCCTGTCTTATTATCTTTCTCAAAATCAAACAAATCATCACGAATCTGAAAGGCTATTCCCACATTTTCACCAAAATTGCGCATCAGCATAACCTCCTCCTCAGAAGCACCTGCTGAGGCAGCCCCAGCCGCACAACATGAAGCTATAAGCGAAGCCGTTTTCATTTTTATTACGTCAAAATAAACGGACTCATCAATATCCAATCGTCTGGCTTTTTCTATTTGTAACAATTCCCCTTCACTCATCTGTTTGGTAGCATAAGATACTATTTCCAATAAATCATACTCCTTGTTCTCCAAGGCCAAAAGCATACCTTTAGAGAGTAAGAAATCACCTACCAGAACAGCCGCTTTATTTTTCCATAAAGCATTTATGGAAAAGAATCCTCTTCTAAGATTAGAGTCGTCAACCACATCATCATGCACCAAAGTAGCAGTATGCAAAAGCTCTATTAAAGCAGCAGCACGTTGTGTATGCTCATTAGTATTAGAATGCAATCCCGCACTTAAAAAAACAAAAAGAGGACGCATTTGCTTACCTTTTCGTTTAACAATATAGCGAGTAATAAGGTCTAACAAAGAAACCTGAGTCTTCATACTCTCCTTGAATGTCGATTCAAAAAGTTCAATATCCTGTTTTACAGGTCTTTTTATTTCTTCAAATGTCATTAATAAGTATATATTAAATGAGAAAAACAAAGGTCAAAGGTAATATATTTGTTGATTGTGATAAAGATATTTACATATTATGATTTTTTTAAAATCTAAATTAAGAGAATAAAACATTTCTATTATCGCAAGCATTTTTTTCGTTTTTTTGCATTTCCAATAGAAATGTGGATATTTATTTTAAAATTTTGTATTTCAATTTATTATGAAAAGAGCAATTATTAAAAATCTATTACAGCAAGACGAGTTTAATCAAAAAGTATTGGTTAAAGGCTGGGTAAGAAACAGAAGAGGAAGTAAAAATGTGGCTTTTATAGCCTTAAATGATGGTTCTTGCTTAAATAACATCCAAATTGTAGTAGATTTTTCAAAGCTAGGGGAAGAAGTAATGGAAGGAGTAAGTGTTGGGGCTTCTTTATCCGTTGAAGGTATGTTGACAGAATCTGCTGGCGGTGGTCAGAAGATGGAAGTTGTAGCAGATAAAATAGAAGTACTTGGTGTTGCTGACCCGGAAAAATATCCTTTGCAACCAAAAAAACACTCGCTAGAATTTTTGCGTGATATAGCACATTTACGTTTTAGAACAAATACTTTTGGTGCAATAACAAGAGTCCGTCATGCTATGATATTTGCCATTCATAAGTTCTTTAACGACAATGGCTTTTATAATATTCACACTCCAATAATTACAGCATCAGATGCTGAAGGTGCTGGTGAGATGTTTCAAGTATCAACACTTGACTTTAAGAATCCTCCTCTTAACGAAGAAGGTGAGATAGATTATAAACAAGATTTCTTTGGAAGAAAAACAAATCTTACAGTAAGTGGTCAGCTCGAAGCTGAATTGGCAGCTTTGGCAATGGGACAAGTTTATACTTTCGGCCCCACTTTTAGAGCTGAAAACTCCAATACTACCAGACATTTAGCTGAGTTTTGGATGATAGAACCTGAAGTTGCTTTTAATGACTTAAACGATAATATGGATTTAGCTGAAAGTATGCTTAAATTCGTAACCCAATATGCTTTAGATAATTGCATGGACGACTTGCTATTTTTAAGCAAACGCCTTAAAGACGAAGAAAAAGGTAAAAAAGCTAATGAGCAATCTATGGAGCTTATTGAAAAACTTAAATCCATAGTTGATAACGATTTTGTTAGACTTACATATACCGAGGCTATTGATATTCTTAGAAATTCTAAACCCAATAAGAAAAAGAAATTCGATTACATTATTGAGGGTTGGGGAGCAGATTTACAATCAGAACACGAACGTTATCTTGTAGAAAAACATTTTAAAAAACCTGTTATACTTATCGACTACCCTGCTGAAATAAAAGCTTTCTATATGAAAATGAATGATGATGGCAAAACAGTAAGAGCTATGGACATCTTATTCCCGGGTATAGGTGAGATAGTTGGAGGATCGCAAAGGGAAGAAAGACTTGATGTATTACAAGCAAAAATGAAAGCCATGAATATTCCTGAAGAAGAAATGTGGTGGTTTATGGATACTCGACGATTTGGCTCAGTGCCTCACAGTGGTTTTGGATTAGGATTTGAAAGACTTATATTATTTATAACAGGAATGAATAATATCCGCGATGTAATTCCTTTCCCTAGAGCGCCAAAACAAGCTGAGTTTTAACCCACTATTCATCGTTTATTCATACAATTCGCTTTGTTTTTGTATAAATAATGCGGATAAACATATAATAATAAGGAGATGAAAAGGTTTTCATCTCCTTATTTTATAATATCAAATAAAACTTAACTATATCCTTTCTACAGAACTAGCACCTGAAGTGCTAACATCAACTTTTTTTACACCTCCACCATAATTTATATGTGAAGCTCCACTACATTTCCCGTTAAGATATTCCATAACTTTTACATTAACTTTAGAAGCACCACTTAAATCAATTTCAGCATTATTAACTTCCAAATCTTCAAGATATGAATGGCTAGCACCGGAAGCGTCAATTTCTAAATTATTAGCATAACCACTAAGGTTAGACTTTGACGCACCACTTTGCTCCAAGTTCAATTTACCAACTCTGATTTTTAAATTAACTCTACTTGCTCCACTAAGGTCTATATCCATTTTCTCAGATTCAAATCTATCGTTTGATTCTAAATTACAAGCACCACTCAAATCTAATTCGTCAATTTCGGGCATTGTAATATAAGCATTCAATTTTTCAGGATTTCTAATATTCCCTTTAGTTTCTATTTCTAAAACGCCATCATCAACCTTTACTTTTATATATTCCTGTATGTTATCATCAGTTTCTATTACAAGACTTTGCTTATCCCCTTTTACAACATTAATATGAAAAGCACTTCCTGCCTCTATACCATGAAAAGCAGGAACTTCCCTATTCTCTTTTATAACATTACCACTACCTTCAATACCTCTTACAAGAAAACGAAAGGGTAAAATCATATAAATTACTAATGCAATGCCAATTCCAATTAATAATGATCTTAATTTCATAAATTTTAAGTTTTTAGAGGTTAAAAAATAAAAATGCACAATAGTATATATAATAAAGACGACGAATATATAAAGATAAAAGTTACACCATAATATAAATTAATCTTCCACATAAAGTTCGTCAACTATATTCGCAACGCCTATACTAGCTTTCTCACTAATTCTCTCTACTCCTTCGAGGTATTGAGAATGAGCTTGAGGATCAATATAAATTCTTCTACAACCAATCTTAGTTTCATTTAACAAGCCTGCGGCCGGATAAACCGAAAGAGAGGTTCCAACAACTATCAAAATGTCGGCTTCCCGAACAATATCTGTGGCATTCCCCATTTTAGGCACATCCTCTCCAAACCACACAATATGAGGCCTTAACTGAGCTCCATCTTCAGCCAAATCCCCTAATTTAAGCTCCCAACCATCAAGCTCATAAATCAAAGAAGTATCCTTTTCACTCCTTACCTTTCGCAATTCACCATGTAGATGCAATACTTTGGTTGAACCTGCCCTTTCATGCAAATCATCAACATTTTGAGTTACTATATGCACATCATATTTCCCCTCAAGTTTGGCTAAAGCATAATGAGCGACATTAGGCTTTACTTCTAAAAGCTGTTTGCGTCTTTGATTATAAAAATCCATTACTAATTGTGGATTTTTTATCCAGGCATAAGGAGTTGCCACCTCTTGTATACTATGATTCTGCCAAAGCCCGCCATTATCTCTAAAAGTTAGGATACCACTTTCAGCACTCATTCCCGCCCCTGATAAAACAACAATTTTTTTCATTATATCATTATTATAATGTTTATAGTATCTACAAGAAATACCCTACCAATAAACAAAAAAATTAGGCATAAAAATACAACATTTATCATAAATTTAAAAACCTTATTATTTATTTGCTTGTGATAAACTATTTAATCAATACGTAAGAACGAAAACCAAAACAACTAACTTTGCGCTACTTCAATCAAGTATTGAAAACATTAGTCAACATAATCATATATCTCTACATCAATTAATCAAAACTAGACATAAATGGACGATTTATTAAAAAAACAAGCTCTTGAATATCATTCCAATGGTAAACCGGGGAAAATAGAAGTTGTTCCCACAAAAAGATATTCAAAACAAAAAGATTTATCATTAGCATACACACCTGGAGTTGCCTTCCCTTGTTTAGAAATAGAAAAAAATCCCGAAGATGCATACAAATACACAGCAAAAGGAAATTTAGTAGGCGTTATTACTAATGGCACTGCAGTTTTAGGATTAGGAAATATAGGAGCAGAAGCTGGAAAGCCCGTTATGGAAGGTAAGGGTCTCCTCTTTAAAATATTCTCTGATATAGATGTTTTTGATATAGAAGTTAATGAAACCAATATTGATGACTTTGTAAAAACAGTAAAAGCAATTGCCCCAACATTTGGAGGTATTAATCTTGAAGATATAAAAGCCCCTGAATGTTTTGAAATAGAGAACAGATTAAAAGCAGAACTTAACATTCCGGTAATGCATGACGACCAGCATGGCACAGCAATAATTACCGGTGCCGGTCTAATAAACGCCTTGGAGCTAGTTAACAAAGACATTAAGGATATTAAACTATTTGTTAGTGGAGCAGGAGCTGCTGCTTGTGCATGTACTCGAATGTATATTCAACTAGGCGTTGATATAAATAATGTGTTGATGGCAGATGTAAATGGTATTCTTACAAAAGACAGAACAGATTTAAGCATAGTAAATAAAGAATTTGCCACCGACAAAGACATTAAAACGTTGGAAGAAGGTATTAAAGGAGCAGACGTATTTTTGGGTTTATCTGCAGGAGGAGTACTAAAACCACATATGCTAAAATCAATGGCAAAAAACCCAATTGTATTTGCAATGGCAAATCCAAATCCTGAGATAACTTACGAAGACGCAATGGCCACACGCGATGATTTAATATTTGCAACAGGACGTTCTGACTATCCAAATCAAATAAATAATGTACTAGGTTTTCCATATATTTTTAGAGGAGCATTAGATGTAAGAGCATCGGCAATAAACGAAGAAATGAAGATGGCCGCGGTATATGCTATTGCCGCTTTAGCAAAAGAACCTGTGCCCGATATAGTTAAAAAAGCTTACAATAATGAGAATATGTCTTTTGGCAGAAAATACATTGTACCAATTCCTCTAGACCCACGATTAATAGAATTTGTACCACCTGCAATAGCAAAAGCAGCAATGGATTCAGGAGTAGCCAGAAGACCTATTTTAGACTGGGATAAATACAAACAATCTTTATTAGAAAGAATGGGTATTGACCACGCAATTATGCGTGGAATGACAGCAAAAGCAAAGTCAAATCCAAAACGAATTGTATTTAGCGATGCCAATAATATTAATGTATTGCAAGCAGCAAGAATAGTTAAAGATGAAAATATTGGCAACCCAATATTAGTAGGTGACAAAAAACGATTAAACAAATTAGCAGCTGAATATAAAATTGACATCTCAGACCTAAATATTATTGACAATACAAATGATTCTGTGGCAGAACAAAGAACTAAATACGCCAAATTATTCTTCCAAAAAAGGGAAAGAAGCGGTATATCAATGGTAGGAGCAGAACGCCTAATGTTAGATAAAAATTACTTCGGAGTAGCTATGGTAGAATCGGGAGATGTTGATGCTATGATTTCAGGTATTACTTCACCCTATGCAGATGTAATACGTCCTGCATTGCAGATTGTGGGCAAACGAGATGAAGTAAATAAAATAGCGGGAATGTACCTACTAAGAACAAAGAAAGGCCCATATTTCTTTGCAGACACCTCCATTAATATGGACCCTACAGCAGAAGACTTAGTTGACATTTCATTACTAACAAAAGAAAAAGTTGAAGAATTTGGTGTTAAGCCGGTTATGGCAATGTTATCGTATTCTAACTTTGGCTCCGCTAAAGGTAAAACCTCTACTAAAGTTAAAAAAGCTATTTCATTACTCCACAAAAATCATAGTGATGTAATGATTGATGGTGAAATGCAAGCAAATTTTGCATTAAATAAGGATATAAGAATAGAACGCTATCCATTCTCAAAACTAGGTGATAAAGATGTAAATACTTTAATATTTCCTAATTTAAGTTCAGGAAATATTGTTTACAAAACACTTCAAGAAATAGGCTCTGCTGAAGCTATAGGACCGATAGTTATGGGACTTAAAAAACCTATTCATGTACTACAATTATCCAGTTCCGTCAGAGAAATAGTAGATATGGCAACTATTGCAGTTGTTGACGCCGGCAAATCCAGATATTAAATTTTCTCACTGGCACTATTTATCTAAAATAGTAAGTGAATATCAATTAACAGTAGCTGTTTATTAAAACAAATATTTTAATCACTTTATATAGAATTTATTATTTAATTTTGCATTTACAAGTTTGAACTAACATTAAAACAATAATTATGGCTAAATTCACCAAGCAAGAAGCGTTAGATTATCACGCAAATGGAAGACCCGGTAAAGTACAAGTTGTTCCAACCAAACCATATCGAACACAAAAAGATTTATCCTTAGCATATTCTCCAGGTGTAGCTCATCCATGTCTTGAGATTGAGAAAAACAATGAAGATGTTTATAAATACACTAATAAAGGCAATTTAGTAGCCGTCATTTCAAACGGAACTGCTGTACTTGGCTTAGGTAATATCGGAGCTGAAGCAGGCAAACCAGTAATGGAGGGAAAAGGTTTATTATTTAAAATATTTGGTGATATTGACGTGTTTGATATTGAAATTGGCACTCAAGATATTGACAAATTTGTAGAAACAGTTATTGAGATTGCTCCTACATTTGGAGGTATTAACCTTGAAGACATAAAAGCCCCGGAATGCTTTGAAATTGAAAAAAGAGTAAAAGAAGCCCTTGATATACCAGTGATGCATGATGACCAACATGGAACTGCAATTATTTCTGCTGCCGGCCTTGTATCTGCTTTGGAATTAACAGGAAAAGACATCTCAAAATGTAAATTAGTAGTTAGTGGAGCAGGAGCAGCCGCTGTAGCATGTACTAGATTATATATTTCATTAGGAATAAAACCGGAGAATGTATTAATGTGCGACTCTAGAGGTGTATTATCTACAAAAAGAGATAACCTTAATGCCTCCAAAATGGAATTTGCACAAGATACTGATGCCGTTACATTAACAGACGCTTTAGTGGGTGCAGATATTTTTCTTGGACTCTCCGTTAAAGGTGCTATGAGTAAAGAAATGCTTGCCTCTATGGCTCCTAACCCTATAGTTTTTGCCATGGCAAATCCTGATCCTGAAATCTCATATGAAGATGCTTATGCAACTCGTCAAGATTTAATCTTTGCAACGGGACGCTCCGACTATCCAAATCAAATTAATAATGTACTTGGATTCCCATTTATTTTTCGTGGTGCACTAGATGTACATGCTACTGCTATCAACGAAGAAATGAAAGTTGCTGCAGTATATGCTTTATCAGAATTAGCAAAACAACCCGTACCTGATGTAGTACAAAAAGCATATAACAAAACTGATATGAGTTTTGGAAGAGAATATATTGTACCAACACCTCTAGACCCCCGCTTAATAGAATATGTGGCCCCTGCTGTTGCTAAAGCAGCAATGGATTCAGGTGTAGCAAGAAATCCAATTGAAGACTGGGATAATTATAAAGCAAAACTACGTGAGAGAATGGGTATAGACCATTCCATAATGCGCTCAATGTTTAGTAAAGCTAAACGCAATCCTAAACGTGTAGTTTATTCTGACGCAATGGATATAAATGTGTTGCAAGCAGCTATTCAAGTTAAACAAGAAGGTATTGCCACTCCTATCCTATTAGGCATAAAAGATGCAATAACTGAACTAGCAAATCAATCAAATATTGACCTTAGTGATATTGAAATAATTGATAATACTTCTGCTGAAAATGCAGACAAAAGAAATCAATTTGCAAATATTCTTTATGAGAAAAGAAAAAGAAGAGGTATTTCTTTGAAATCTGCTCAGAGATTAATGTTCGATAAAAACTATTACGGTGTGGCAATGGTTGAAACAGGAGAAGCAGATGCAATGATTTCTGGTACTAAAACAAAATATGCTGATGCAATTCGTCCTGCATTACAAATCATCAACAAAAAGGATGAATTTGGGAAAATTGCAGGTATGTATATAATGAATACTAAGAAAGGACCTTATTTCTTTGCTGATACAACCGTTAATATTGACCCAACTGATGATGACTTGGTAGATATTACTGTATTAACAAATAAAGCAGTAAAAGAATTCGGTGTAGATCCTGTAATGGCAATGTTATCATATTCAAACTTTGGCTCTGCAGAATTAGAAAGTGCAAAAAAAGCTTCCAGAGCAATAAGCAAACTACATAAAGATTATCCTGAAATTATGATAGATGGTGAAATGCAAGCTAACTTTGCTCTAAACAAAAGCCTAAGAATAGAGCGCTACCCATTTTCAAAACTTGGTAATAGAACCGTTAACACATTAATATTCCCTAGCCTATCTGCTGGCAATATTGCATATAAAATGATGCAAGAAATTGGACAAACAGAGGCTATTGGACCTATAGTTATGGGTCTTAAAAAACCTATTCATGTTCTTCAGTTATCTAGTTCTGTACGTGAAATTATAGACATGACTGCAATAGCAGTAGTTGATGCTCAACAAACCAAAAAATAATCTTTTAATATTATCTATAAAAAAGGCACTTTGAACAATGTTCAAAGTGCCTTTTTTTTATATCATAAGGTATTTTGACTTTAAAAATATTATCACCTAACAAATATCATATTTTTTCAAAATGTTTATATAACATAAATAAAGAAAAATCATTAATCTTTGTACTATCTTAGTGCTCTCAATAAAAGAAGTTGATAGATTATATTAAATCCACCAACTTCAGTGTTAATAAACAAGTCTAAAAGCATGTTAAAATCAATAAATTCGGTTTTAGAAACACCTCAATCTCCCAATAGAGGCACATGTATTATTATAACACTTTCAACACTAACAATTTTGAAAATACATGGAGTAATCTCCAATTATTATAATCATAATCACATAAAACACATAAAATAAATATTATGGCAACATTAAAAGAAAAGCTTTTTGAAAAAATAGAAGCACACAGACCAAGAACTACTAAACTAGTTAAAGAATATGGCGATACTATAATTGACCAAGTAACTATAGCTCAAGCAATAGGTGGCATGCGTGGTATCAAAAGCTTAGTAACAGACATTTCTTATCTTGACCCAATGGAAGGTATTCGTTACCGCGGTTATACTTTACCAGAAGTGTTTGAAAAATTACCTAAACCAGAAGGCGCTGATATGCCTTATGTAGAAGCATTATGGTATCTATTACTTACTGGAGAAATCCCAACTGCAGAAGAAATGAACGACGTATTAACAGATTTTGCTAATCGTAGAACTATTCCTCGTTATGTTTGGGATGTTATAGACTCTTTCCCTAGTGAAAGTCATCCAATGGCTATTTTATCTGCAGCTGTTATGGTATTACAACGTGAGTCACGTTTCAACATTGCTTACCGCGAAGGCATCAGCAAAATGGATTATTGGGATAGCACTTACGAAGATGCAACAAACTTATTAGCAAAAATGCCTTTAATTGGTGCTTATATATATAATAAATTATATCAACCTGAAAGCAGCCACCGTTACCCAGATCCAAGTTTAGACTTTGGTGCTAACTTCGCTTATATGATGGGCAAAGAAAAACCTTATGATGATGTTGCAAGAATGTATTTTATTGTTCATGCTGACCACGAAAGTGGTAACGTAAGTGCTCATACCGGTCACTTAGTTGCTAGTGCATTATCTGATATTTACTACGCTACTTCTGCAATGATTAATGGTTTGGCAGGACCTCTTCATGGTTTAGCTAATCAAGAAGTATTACGTTGGTTACAAGGATTACAAGAACAAATGGGAGGAAAAGTTCCTTCTACAGAAGAAATGAAAAAATATGTTTGGGATACATTAAATAGCGGACAAGTAATTCCTGGTTATGGTCATGCTGTACTAAGAAAAACTGACCCAAGATATGCTATTCAAAGAGAATTCTGCTTGAAACATATGCCAGACGATCCATTGTTCCAATTAGTAAGTAAGCTTTATGAAGTAGTTCCTGATATTCTAAGAGAACATGGTAAAGCTAAGAATCCTTGGCCAAACGTTGATGCACAATCCGGTGTTGTACAATGGTATTATGGTGTTACTGAATACGACTTCTACACTGTATTATTTGCAATAGGACGTTCTATTGGTGTTCTTTCCAACCTTGTTTGGGACCGCGCATTAGGTTATGCTCTAGAAAGACCAAAATCTCTTACTACTGATATGTTAGAAGAAAAAGCTGGCATCAAGTAGAACTTAATAATATTAGATAGTGTCAGGTAAATATAATTTTACCTGACACATTTTTATTTTACTTAAATCGATAAACCCAATATAGTTTATAAAAAATAAACTTAACTAAAATTCAAAACACATGAAAAAAGTAACTGTTGTTGGAGCTGGAAATGTTGGTGCTACTTGCGCTGATGTTCTTGCTCAAAAAAACTTCTTAGATGAAGTTGTATTAATAGACATTAAAGAAGGTTTTGCAGAAGGTAAAGCTTTAGATATTTGGGAAGCTTCTGCTATTAATCATTTCGATACTCGTGTAAACGGTTATACTAATGATTACTCTAAAACTGCCGGATCAGAAGTTGTTGTAATTACTTCAGGTATCCCTCGTAGACCAGGTATGTCTCGTGATGATTTAATTTCTACCAATGCTAAAATAATGATGGATGTAGTAGGAAAAGTTACTAAATACTCTCCTGATGCAATTATTATAGTAGTAGCGAATCCATTAGATGTAATGACTTATGCAGCTCACAAAGCATCCGGAAAAGCAGCAAATAAAGTGTTTGGTATGGCTGGCATCTTAGATACAGCTCGTTATCGTTCTTTCTTAGCAACAGAAATTGGCGTATCTCCTAACGATATCCAAGCCCTATTAATGGGTGGACATGGTGATACAATGGTACCTTTACCACGTTACACTACTGTTGCTGGTATTCCTGTTACTAAATTAGTAGAAGCTGATAAATTAAATGCAATTATTGACCGCACTAAAAAAGGTGGTGGTGAAATAGTTAAGCTTCTTGGTACTTCTGCATGGTATGCTCCTGGAGCTGCTGCTGCTCAAATGGTTGAATCAATCGTTAACAATCAAAAACATATCTTCCCAGTTTGTGTTCGTCTTGATGGACAATGGGGACAAAAAGGTGTTTATTTAGGTTCTCCAGTACGTTTAGGACGTGAAGGTATCGAAGAAATTATCGAAATCGACCTTAACGAAGAAGAAATGAAAGATATGGAAACTTCTTCTGCTGCCGTTAAATCTGTTATGGATGTTTTTGATAGTATGAACTTGATATAATTATTCATTTTTCATAATAATTTAGCACCCTCACAATCTTATTTTGTGAGGGTGTTTTTTTGCTGATTATAAAAACTCGTTATTCCCTATGATTTAGAGAACGACAGTCCGTCTAATAACCTCCATTTATTTAGTTTATATTTGGTAAATTATCTAATTTTTAGCAAATATAAGCCTTTTTGGCGGTAGATTAATAAAACGGGGAATAAAATCTCAATAATATATGTTAGCTTAGAGTAGCTGATTTTAGGTTTGAGAGTAAGTATATAAGTAAAAAATATAGACAAAACTTCCTTTAGATAAACTCTTAGTTTTGATATTCCAATTATATTAATTAATCGGCGC
>JAMOQI010000065.1 GCA_027064095.1 Bacteroidales bacterium
AGTTGTTTGTTTACTTTTGATTGTTTAATATCCCAATGAAATGTAGATTTAAACTCTAAGGCAGAACTTTCTCCATGAGAAATAAGGGTTCCAATATCTTTTGTTAATTCTCCACTTAACTGTTCAATATACCGGAGGTTGCTGTTTAATGATACATGAATCTTTGCGGTTAATAAACCAAGCATAGCACCTACTGTGGAATAAAATATAAGTTTACCTGAACTTTCACCGGAAAATAGCATATTAAACTGGCTTTGGACAAATTGAATAACGGTTGGGCCATTAAGTTCATTTTGTACATATTCATAAAATAGAATGCCCTGATTTAATGGGAAAATAATAAGCAGACCAACTATTGCTCCAATAAGCGTGGTGATAAAATAAACCTTAATTTTCCAGTCTATCTTTAGTTGGATTACCGGTAATAAAAACTTTTTAAATATTTTCATTTTTTTTGGGGAATAATATTTTGACCTTCAAAAAAAACAGACAGTCTTAAAAAAAATTTCTGTTTTTCAGAATTGAATTGAGTTAATCTTCGTTTATAATCCATGATGCTTTTTGTAAAATATCCGATATCTAATTGCGTATTTTCCTATCTTTTTTTAGATAATTTGCACATCCGTATTCATTTTATTTTTTTTATAATTCAAAAAAAACTAAGAAACAAGGTGAAATTTAAATATAAAGGCGACGATAATGCCTACAATTGTACCTACTAATACTTCCACAGGAGTGTGTCCTAACAACTCTTTTAATCGTTCTTCGTTAAAGCGTTCATCTACGAGTTTACTCAAAGAAGCCCCCAGACGATTTAATACACTCGCCTGTTTTCCGGCAGCTCTTCTTATTCCTGCTGCGTCATGCAATACAATAATAGCAAATACAATACTAACTGCAAAAAGTGGTGTTGCCGTTCCATAGACAATTCCAACCGAGGTGACTAAAGCACTTACTGTTGATGAATGGGAACTTGGCATACCTCCTGTTTCCCAGAAGCGTTTTATACTTAATTTTTTATCACTTATAATACTAACAATGACTTTATAAAATTGAGCGATAAACCAAGCTATAAAAACTACGTCTAAAATACTGTTTCCAAAAATAATTCCACTTTCCATGATTTCATTGATTTATATTTTACAATATGAATATGATTTTTAATTATTATAAAAAAAATCTTTTCTGTTTAATTCCTGTAACTTTTTAACTACTTGTGTTGTGGTTTTTCTGGGAATAAACTTTGTTGCATTCACTAATGAAGTATTTACAAAACCGGGTATTGCCACTCTTTTTCCTTTGTGTAAAGCTTTATACCCATATTTGGCAACATCTTCAGAAGAAGAAAGTAAATTTAGTTTTGTCAATTTGGAATTTTCACTTCCAACTTCATTTTGAAACCCCGATTTTGTAGGACCTGGGCATAAAGTTGTTACAGTAACTCCTGTTCCTATTAATTCGCTTGTTATTGCTTCGGAAAAAGACTGAACATAAGCTTTACTTGCATAATAAACGGCCATATATGGTCCCGGTTGAAAAGCTGCCATTGATGATACATTCAATATTTTACCTTCTTTTCTTAATACCATTCCTTTTAAATATAATTTAGTTAGTTCGGTAAGTGAAATAATATTGATTTGTAAAATTTGTGATATTTTTAATAAATTTTCATTATTAAATTTTTCAAAATCGCCTATTCCTGCATTGTTTACTAGTACATCAATAATAATTTGTTTTTCTTCTGTTTTGTGAAATATTTCGTGTGCGACATTTGGTATTGATAGATCTTTAGCAATTATTGTAACATTTATGTTATACTTATTACTAAGGTTTTCTTGTAGTTCTTTTAGTTTGTATTTATTTCTCGCTACCAAAACCAAATCATAAGAATCTTTTGCAAATAATTTTGCCATTTCATATCCAATCCCTTTTGTAGCACCTGTAATCAATGCTGTTTTTCTAGTTTGATAATTATTCATTGTTCATAAGTTTAAAATCAATTATTTGATAAAAAAATAGCTGTATCGTTTGTCTAAAATTAAATCTTTAGGATATTTTGCAATTACATTTTTATACATTTGAGATATTTCCGTTATAGTTCTTTTCATATCGCTTGTGTTCTGTATTACGCTTTTAAATTTCATTTGTTTCTTTTTATAATAATCAATGTAACCAACAACAATTGGAACATTTGCCTTATATACCATATAATAGAACCTTTTTTTCAACGATTAGTTTTTGCAAGTTGTTCTTCTGGAGGAAGGAAGATGTGTAAGTTCCGGTTTTTATTAAATAGCGAAACAACCTCATCAATATATTCCTTGTTTTGGGAAAAGGGAATTGAGCTATAATATATTTCAACGGAAAATAAAAGAACTCTTTTTTAGATAGAAATTTATAGTTAATATCATATTGTATAAGCAATAATTTACAGTAAAACCCATCCCAAAAGTTTGTGTGTGGGGAAAATACGAAAACAGATTTGCTGAGGTTTGGTAAATCATCTGTTATTTTCCAGCCTAGTGTTTTTAATGTTTTATTTGATATTGATTTCATACGACTATTAATTTTTTGCTACTGATTAATTAAATTATAAAATAAAGTGAGTTAGTATTATCAACTGTAATTTAAGTTGCACAACAAAAATAATTTAGTTCTTATAATTTATTATATGATTGTTTAATAAATTCTGCATCATATTTTCTTTCCAGTTTTCTTATTATAAAATGTCCTTTTGCTACATCTTGAAAATGGTCGATAAACATTGTATTAATTAAAGCTCCGCCAACAGCTCCAATTATTGGCATTGCTTGTGCGGCGGCTTTTTCTCCTATTTGAACTCCAAATCTTTGAGCGATGTTTGCTATAAATCTTAATAAAACAGGTGAACCTTCTTTAGTTATTCCTTTCGTTGCAATAAATTCATTGGTCTCTGCTATTGACCTTGCTAATGCAGAACGAACAAAGAAATACCCGGTATCTACATCATCATCAGATTTAGACTTGCCTCCAAAAGCAAAAACTTCTAAACAGGCTAATTTTGATTCTGTAGTATTAATTTTCTCTCCTTGAGACCTTGCTATATCAGTAATTGAGCGTAACATAATTGACGTTGATATTGGTAATTCAATTGCTAAAGCTGAAATTCCGAAAAATCCGCCAACGCCACCCGATGCTGCTACACCTAATTTGTGCCAACCATTAGAAGTATTTTCTTTTGGAATATCTTTCATTGTTAATAATGTGCCTTCGGCAATTTTAAGCATTGTTTTGGTTGTAATATTTCCTAATCTGTTACGCCAATCAAAAGGTAACACATCAAATCCTTTCTCAATAGGTTTTCCAATAAAATTAGTAATTTTAGCTGTAATTCCGGGATTTTCTAATAAAGCTTTTGCCGTTTCCAGTTCTTCTTTATCTGCTTTCGTTAATTTATTGCTTCTAATCATATCTAATTTATTTTACTACAAAAATATAGTAATTTGATATTATCAACTACCACTTAAGTTGCATAACAATAATTTTTTAATAAATGCAATATTGTTGCAGAAAATGAGAAAAGCGGAAGAGTGAAAATTATATCTTAGTTTCGAATAAATTGCATTTATATAAGAAAAGGATTTCGTCTTTTAAATTCTTCTATCAATTTATGAATATTATTTATTTCAAGGCTTTTTCTTTGTACGGATAACAGTTGACTGTTTTTTAAATCTTGAATATGGCGGTTGACAACATTTCGTGCGCTGCCAATCATTTTAGCAATTTGTTCATGTGAAAGATTGTTGATTAGTGATAACTTTCCTGTATCATTGTCTGTATTTCTTAAAATAAGTTTAACTAATCTTGTCCATGTGTCATATAGTACAAGGTCAGTTGCTGATTCTTCAAAATGTCTTAGTTGTTTCCCCAGATAAGGCAACAGTGCTTTATTAAAATCAGGATGTATATATAACCATTCCCTTGCCACTTCAATGGGAGCTGCTAATAACTCCATGTCGTCCAATGCAGTGGCAATGATATTATGTTCTTTTTTATCAAGTAAACATATTACATCATAAATATCTCCCGGCCCAAGTATATCAATTATATATTCTCTGTCTGTGTCAAAATTCATTACTGATATTTCTACTCTTCCGGAAATTATCACATAAATATTATACATGGTTGACTCAGATGTAAACGGATAATTATCTTTAAGATATTTTTTGCTATGAAACATTCTTAAGATTTTATGTAAAACATCATCCTCAATTTTAGAGAAGATTGGAGATTGCTTGAGAGTATTAAAGTAATAGGAATAATTTGCGGTTTCTTTTTCCATTCTAATCTAGTTTATTGTTATACTCTTTTAGGCTGTTAATAGCTGCATGTCGACCAATTTCAACTAATTCTTCTGCTTTATAGAAATCAAAAATATCACACGATTCTCTGGATACGTTTATTAAAATGTCTGGTGGATATTTTTCTATCGTCATTTTTGATATTTGATAGGTGAGTAAACCTATTGTATTATTAATAAGTTTAAAATATCCTAATTTCTCTTTTTTCGTTTTAGAATTAAATTCATTTTGAAACGTATCAATATTTTTTTGATATTTTAATTGTCTTTTCTTTCTTTCTTCTGATGATATAGGTGGTGTATATACAGGAACATTAGCATTTACATGAACAACAATTAATATATCATCTTTGGTTCTTTTTACATGATTAATAGGAACAGGATTCATAACGCCTCCATCAACAAGCAGAGAATCTCCCACTTTTACGGGTGTAAATATTGTAGGTATAGCAATTGAGGCCCGTACTGCCTTATAAACACTTCCTTTTGTAAAAACTACTTCTTTCTTATTTGTAATATCTGTAGCTGTGGCTGAATAATTAATTTTTAAGTCTTCAATATTTCTATCAGGAATAAATTCTTTCATCTTTTTTAAGACTTTATTCCCTTTTACTAATCCTTGTGAACTGAATGAAAAGTCAATATATTTGTAAGTGTCTAATTTATCCATAGTGTATATCCAGTTTTTAAACTCTTCCATTTTCCCAAGAGCATAAACAGCACCTACAAGAGATCCCATAGAAGTCCCTGATATTGAAACAATTTCGTAGCCTTGTTTTTCTAGTTCTTCAATTACTCCTATGTGTGCAATTCCTCTTGCCCCTCCACCTGATAATACTAATGCTACTTTTTTCTTTGTATTATTCGTTTTTGTGTTTTCGTTACTTGAATTAAGTAGCAAGGAAGTGTCTTTAGAGCTTGAGTTTGGATAAATATAATAATTAGGGTTTGTGTTCTCTGCAATTTCGATAGTGTTAATTTTTTCTTGATATTGCTGTACCTCTTGCGCCTGTAATACTTTCATTCCTAATAGGAGAAGCAATGTGCTTATTAGTAATATGTTATACTTCATACGTCTAGTTATTAATGTTAATTTTTAATTTTGAGAATTACAGTTCTTTATACTAATTTTTTATTATACTCTTTAAGGCTTTTAATGGCGGCATATCGTCCTATCTCTACCATTTCTTCGGCTTTGTAAAAATCCATAGTACCACAAGAATTATGAGATACTTCAATCATTATATCTGGTGGTTGTTGTTTAAATGATAAATAGGCATTATGATAAATCATTAGGTTAATGGTTTTATTAATTAGGTCGAAATAACCAATTTTTTTATTATTATTTAAGGGGTTGATTTTTTGCAAGTGGGTTTTAAATTCACTTACTTTCTTTTGGTATATTGACTCCTTTCTGGCGCGTTCTTTTTCTGATATTATAGGTTTATAAACAGGAATATGTGCGTTAACATTTACAACAACTAAAATATCATCAGGGGTTCTTTTTACGCGGTTAACGGGGATATTGTTTACAACTCCACCATCTACCAATAATCCTTCATCTGTTTTAACAGGAGTAAATACCGTAGGAATTGCAACGGATGCTCGAATGGCATTATAAACACTTCCCTCTGTAAAAACTACTTCTTTGTTATTAATAATATCAGCGGCTACGGCAGCATAAGGTATTTCTAAGTCTTCAATATTTTTATCAGGAATAAATTCTTTCATTTTATTAAATACTTTATCTCCTTTAATAAGTCCTTGAATTCCAACATTAAAATCAATAAGATTAAAGACTTCTAACTTGTTTAATTTGTACATCCAGTTTTTATACTCTTGCATCTTCCCTGTAGCGTATATACCGCCAACCAAGGCTCCCATAGAAGTGCCAGAAATAGATTTGATGTTAAATCCTTGTTTCTCTAATTCTTCAATTACACCAATGTGAGCAATTCCTCTTGCTCCTCCACCGGATAATACTAATGCTATATTTTTCTTCATAATACTAAATTTTGAGTTTGAAACTCTCGTTGCAATATTTCATTACTCTATCATTTTTATACACTATTTACTTCTTTTTATTTTTAGTAGACTTTTTTGGATGTGTCATTATGTTGGGTGACGACTGATGTAATAGTAGTAGCACTTTTCAAAGTGATGTTGTTTAATTTTACCAAATAGCTAAATTTTTTCTGATAAATCAGTAAAATTAAAGATTTGGCGAGGTTGGGATATGAGAAATAACGTTGCAATTTTCTACCATAAAGCTATTACTTTTACATTTGTGTGCCTCCAGCATAAGCTAAACCACACTCAATTCAGAGTTTTGAATAAATTCCAAAAATACAAATTTAATTTAGTAATAAAAGAATAATATTGGGAAAAGGTCAAAATAAGATTTAGCCTGCCTTTGAAAGAGGGAAGGAATCTGAAATATTACAAAAATATAAATGCTATTTTTTGTATCTTTGTATGTTTATACAAATTGTTTTTTTCTTGAAAAATAAAGCATTAAAATATTCACTTAAGACTTTAAAATGGCTTACCTATTCGGTAGTTATTTTGATAATTTTGTTGTACTTTTTATTGCGAGTGTCATTAGTGCAATCTTATTTGGCTAAGAAAGTTGCTAATGCCATGAGCAAAAAAGCAGGTGTGGAAATACAGATTGGTGCTGTGGATATTTCTGATTTGCTGAGGATTGAGCTTCGAGACTTAAAAGTTAAAGATAAGCACGATAGTCTTTTTATTAATACTGATAGAATTGCCATTAATATAATCCCCTCATATCTTTTTGATAATACCTTGTATATTAAAGATGTAGAGGTAGATACAGCTTTATTTTCCTTAATAGAATACAAAGGCGATTCTGTTTTAAATTTAATGCAGATTGTTAATGCTTTTCTTGATGAATCTTCTGATGATTCCTCTACTATTGATATGAGTTTTGAAGTTAAAAATTTTAAAATCAGAAATTCTGTTTTCGTTTTGGATATGCAAAATATGGAGCATTTTGAGGGTATGGACTATGCACATCTTTATACTGATAGCATTAATGTTGATATTCATGATTTCTCCATACAAGGTGATAGTTTTTTGTGTAATATTATAAATTTAAGTGCACGTGAAAAATGTGGCTTTAGATTAGATTCTTTAGCTGGTAAGGCATTGCTGAGCCCTCGTGAAATCAGTATTCCGGATTTACTTATTAAAGCAAATAATACCAAAGCTTATGCTAATTTTAAACTTGAATATACACAATGGACAGATTGGCTTGATTTTATTAATAAAGTTAGGTTTAATTCTCAAATCTACTCCTCTGTTATAAATCTTGATGATATTAAATATTTTACTTCTTCCATGAAAGGTATGGAAAATATTCTATCAGTCTCAGGAAGGATAAGAGGAAGTATTGAAAGCTTGAAAGTTTCCAAAGCAGAAGTTCATTATGGCAAAGAATCCTATTTTATTGGTGATATAGGTCTAAATGGTTTGCCTGATTTTGAACAAACTTTTCTGCGCTTTCGAGTTAAAGATGCTCTTTTTACTAATGCAGATATTTCTAAATTCTATTTGCCAAATAGGAAAAAGCTGCCAACAAGTGATATTTTATCTGATCTTGGAAAGATTAAATTTAAAGGAAGGTTTACAGGTTTTTACTACGATTTTGTTGGTGAGGCTAGTTTTAAAACTAATCTTGGACGATTTTCTACCGATATTTCTCTACAACCTGATAAAAATAGTAATCTGATTGCATATTCCGGTAAGCTTAATGCAAACGGCTTTGATTTGGGTAGATTACTTAAAACTGACTATATTGGTAAACTTGATATGCAAGGTGTTATTAAAGGAGTTGGACTTTCTGACAAAGCTAATGCAAAATATAATATAGATTTCAAGAGTATAGAACTTGCTAAGTTCAATTACCAAAAAATTTCTGTCGAAGGTGATATTGTAAACCAGAGGATTACTTCTAAAATTCATATTTCTAATGATGAGGAACAACTTTCTGCGGAAGGTTTTTATGATTATCGTGATTCTTTAAGTCATTTATTCTTAATAGCTGATATTAAAAATGCTGAAGTAAATAGATTTTTCCTTATCCCTGAAGATACTCTTGGCCGTTTAACAACGGGTATAAATATTGATATTAAAGGGAATAACCTTAATAACTTGCGAGGTTCAGTTATTGCTGATAGTTTTTCGTATGTCTACAATGCATATAGTTGGATAGCAGACTCTTTGTATGCAACTATGAATATTGATTCAGTTAATAATATTCATAGAGTAAGTTTTAGCAGTCCATTTTTTATTGGTTCTATTGAAGGCTTTAAAGATTATTCAGAAATCCAAATGGATTATAAAAATATCTTAAGTGATATAATGTTAAAAGCTCAAGGTAAAACATATAAAAGTGGTACAATAGCCTCTGTTGCGGATAATAATTTGGATTCAGCTAATTCAGTTCGTTTTGATTTTAATATTATAGATATTGATGATGTTAATAAGGCATTTTTCCCTTCTTTTGCCATTGGCAAAAATAGTGTTATCAAAGGAGGATATAACTTTAATAACGATTCCTTAAAGGTTTATGTAAATACTTCAAAATTGCAATATGATGGTTGGTCAGCAAGTAACTTAGAAATTGCTTTGAATAAAGAGAACTCTCGTTTAGGTTATAAAATGACATCTTCTAATGTGTATAGTCCTACCGAAATAAGTTTCGATTCTCTTAAAGTCGAAGGAGAAGTGGTTAATGATAGTCTTACATTTGATATTTTATGGGGAGGTGCTATGAATAAGATGAATAGTGGAAGTATTAATGCAAATATGGTATGGAATGATACTAATGATTTTAATATTAAAATAAATTCTTCACATCTGTATATTAATGATACTTTGTGGACTTTAAAGCCAAATGCAAAGATTGATTATAGATATCATTATTTAAGTGTATCTGATTTTAATTTATTATCCGGCGAAAATAGTTTGTTAATTAATGGTATTATATCCGATAACTTACAAGATGCTTTAATTTTCAAATTTAACGAGTTTGATGTTTCTATTATTGATTTTTATACTAAAAGATGGGATACAGATATTGATGGAATTATTAATGGTAAAATGGAGCTTTCTACAATTTGGACTCAGCCGGGTTTTGAAAGTGAATTTGATATTGATAAATTTGTATTCAATGGAGCCTTATTTAATATGTTGCATGTGAAAGCTTTATATTCAAAGTACAGAAAAGCAATGGTGTTAGATATTAGTTCTGAATCTGATGATAAACTTATTAAGAATATTGATTTGGGTGGTTTTTATTACACCAGTAGGAGAGATAATCAACTCGACCTTGAAGTTAGACTCAATAAATTTCCTCTAAAATCTATTCAGAATTATTTAACTTCGTTTTCAAGTAGTGTTAATGGTGTAGCCACAGGTATTCTTAAGTTAAAAGGTTCTGTTGATAAGCCTGTTATACTTGGATCGTTAAAAACTAATATCGATGATATTTTAATAGACTATACTAAAGTGCATTACAAAATTAATGATAATTTTATTTTTACTCCGAATTATTTTGGTTTTGTTAATGCACAAGTGGAAGATAAGTCAGGAAATAATATGACTCTTACTGCTAAGATCTCTCATAATTATTTTGATGACTTGAATTTTTATATCGATGTTAAACCTCATGAAGCTAAATTATTGAATACCACAAGCGTTGATAATGACCTTTTTTATGGAAGTGTCTTTGGTACTGGAGATTTTAAGCTTTATGGCGATATGAATAAGTTGAATATTAAAATGGATGTTACATCTGCAAAAGAATCTTCTATTAGTATTCCTATTTCAAGTCAATATGATGCAGAGCAAAGTGATTTTGTTAGTTTCGTTATTGCTGATAGTACTTCTATTTTGGAGAAAGAAAATAACAAAGTTGACGATGGCCTTGATTTGGGACTGGATATGAATGTAAATGTAACTCCTAAAACCGAGCTGAGACTTGTTATGAATGCCACTGCAGGAGATGTAATTACAGCATATGGCAAAGGAAAAATGCATATGATTTATAATACTAATGGATATAAAATTTACGGAAAGTATATTATAAATGATGGGAATTACCTTTTTACTTTGCAAAATATTATCAACAAGCGATTTATTATTGAACCTGGAAGCGAGATAAATTGGGATGGGGAACTAGAATCAGCTACTATTAATATGAAAGCTGTCTATCATGTTGACGCTAAGTTATGGGATTTATTACAGCAACTCGACTCTAATGAAGCTGCTGCTTATAAACGCCCTTCTAAAGTGAACTGTATAATAAATATTTCGGGTAAATTATTAGACCCGGAGATAAGTTTTGATATCAAGCTTCCTGATGAAACTGTTGCTACCAGAGAATTAGTTAAACAAGTTATTTCTCCCGAAGCTACAGGTAATAATGAAGAACTTAATAAGAATTTTGTAAGTTTACTGGTATTAGGTCGTTTTCAACCTCCTAGTGGCTATGATGCAGGTAGTAACCCAAATGCCTTGAGCCATAATACTTATGAAATGTTAGCCGAACAAGTTGGTAATCTACTTAATAATATGGTGGATAAAGTTGAAATTGGTGTTGACTGGAACCCGGGAGATGAAGTTACAACTCAAGAAGTGGCGGTTGCTCTTACATATAAGATGCTTAATGATAGGCTTATTATAGATGGTAAATTTGGAACTGGTGGTGGATCTCGAGAGGCTAATGCTGATACTCGTATTGTTGGTGATGTTAATATAGAATATAAACTTACCGAAGATGGTAGAATTAGAGCAAAAGTGTTTAATAGAACAAATTATTATGACCCTTTGACTCGTAAGGCGCCATATACTCAAGGAGTTGGTATTACTTTTAGAAAAGAATTTGATAGTTTTAAAGATATGTTTGCATCTAAAAAGAAAATAGATAAAAAACAAAAAAATGTGACTCCAAATGAAAATAAAGATGTTAAACAAAATAGCATTGTTGAATAAATTACTTAACCGTCAGTGTTATTTGCGATTATTATTGCTGTTTTAGAAACGTCCAACTGGAAGTTGACAAAAGAAGAAAAGGACTAAATTTGAAAGAATTATTAATAATTGATAATAAATTAATAATTCTGAAGTTTGCTGTATGCTAGGCTGTAATAGAAAATTGTATTTAGTAAATAGCATATTTTGTGCTTGGTCGATGTAGAAATTTCTATGCCGGCCTAATATGAAATAAATAATAAAACCAATTAAATGTCTGATAACATGAAAAAGAAAATTTTTTTACTTTCAATTGCAATTTTGGCATTAACAACTCTAAAAAGTCAGGATAAAATACAGTTTGGAATAAAAGGAGGTGCTAATTTTACTAATATGACCTCTGATATGACCTCTGAAGTTTTAATAGAAAAAGAATATAAAATAGGGTTTCATACAGGTGTCTTAGTTGAAATTCCTTTTGGAGATAAATTCTCTTTACAACCTGAAATTTTATACTCTACATTTGGTTCTAAAGGAAAAGAAATATTGTGTGGAGGCCCTAATATAACAACAGAATATAAACTTGATTATATTCAGGTTCCGATACTAGCAAAAATCTATTTGTATAAAGGACTTTCTTTAGAAATAGGCCCATCGTTTAATTTGCTAGTCAATGACAAGAAAATTCGTGAATCAAATACTATATCAGATATTGGAAAAAAATTCGAATTTAGTGGGATATTGGGTGTCTCTTATAAATTAAGTAGTGGACTTATTGGAAGTTTTAGGTATACAAATAGTTTTACAAATGCTTTAAATAAAGACTATTTTGAAATAAATAATTATGGATTTTTAGTAGGAATTGGATATCTGTTTTAAGAATTAATCTTTGTGTTATCATAGCAGGAGTGTTGGTTTTGTTGACTCAATCATAATATTAGGATTTAATCATTGGGACTATCGGCTTTCTGTGAGTGAAATCTTATGTCGAACTGAGGTTGTTAGTTTTACTTAATGGTCAGGATTAAGGCAAAAAATATTTATCTAATTTTTATAAGGAGATTAAAATTTAATAAGAAGTAAGGTACTGTAATAAAAAAACTCTGATTTACAAGTCATATATATATCACTAAATTAAAAAAATTATTTTACAAAAATGACTTTACCAAATGTATAAAATCTTTTGGTTTATCTGCATGAAGCCAATGACCTGCTCCATCTATGGTTTCCAATATTGTTAATGGAAAATGCTCATTTATCTTATCAATATCTTCATCCAAAATATAATCTGATTTGCCACCGCGGATAAATAATGCTGGTCCATCATATACCTCATTTTTTACTAAAGGACTAATCTCTTTTTCAAAGGAATTTATTAGTGTTTTAAAATTTAACTTCCATGAGTAAACTCCATTTGTTTTACTGATATTCTTTAAAATGAATAATACAAGTCGCTGACTTGTAATGTGTTTTCTTAAAAAACTCTCAATCTCTTTATAACTTTTCATTTTTTCAATGGGAGCATCTTTCATTGTCTGAAATATCAACCAATGCTCTGCTCTAAGTTTGGGAGGGCGCATGCTCATATCGGCAACTATAATCTTTTTAACTCTATTTTGATGTAATAATGCTAAACGCATACCAACTCTTCCTCCCATAGAATGTCCTAATATTATAGCTTTAGGGGAATTTAAGTGGTCCATTAATTCAATAATATCTTCAACCATAATGTCAACGGAGAATTCTTCACTATGTGGACTTCTTCCATGATTGCGCAAATCAGGAATTATTACTCGCCTTTCTTCAGATAGTTGTTTTCCAATACTTATCCAATTATCTGACATCCCAAAAAGCCCATGGATAATAATTAAATCAGTTTTTACATCTGCTTGTTCACATTGAGCTTCAATTATTTTTTTGTACAGCTTCATCTTTTTGTTTTAATCCTATTTGATAATCTTTTATTATAATTCTTTCCTTTTCTTGATTCCAAATATATACTTTTAATATTTCTTCCTTTTGAACTTTTATTGGTAGATCAAAATCTACTACCGACCAATCTTTAGCCCAATGATGAAAGTACTTTAAAGGTATTGCAAACCAGTCAGTTGTAGTGTTTTTTCTAGTTTTTGTTATTATAATATTTACATTCTTAAAAACGATATCACTTTTAAATAATAGATTTAAAGATAAAATGTAATCTTCATTTTTAAATATACTAAAACTTTTTGAAAATGAGTATTGATTTTTGGAGATATCTTGTTTATTTCGCTCTTCAAAAAAATATTTTTTCTCGAAACTATGCTTATCAAGATAAGTCATATTATCTTCTTTCTTAAATAAAAAATATCCATTATTCCATTTATAAAACTTCGACTTAACTTTATCACGATATTTTGACTCCATCATCATTAAAGCTATCCTATTTTGTGGTTTTAAAACCACATATTCAAGATATTTTGCATTAGTAGTATCTAAAATATGTTGCAGTTCAAGTAATTTTTTAGAATTACTAATTTCATCCAAAGCAAAATTTGTATTTATATTTTTGAGGTAAAATTGTAAATATTTTGGTGAATTTACTTGTGCTAAACTCAAAATATCTTCTTCGGGTATTTCAGAATGTGTTTTATGGTACATCTCTGCAATTCCTTTAAAATCAATAAAATGTTGTTTTTTGTAAAATGATTTTATAAATACTGTATGAGTCAAAAATATTATAAATGCCAGCCAAATAGAACTAAATTGCCAACTTTTTGTTGATCGTGGCATAAATGAAAAAATAAATATTAGGAGAAATGGCATACTGAAAATCAGTACTCTATTTTGCAAAACAGGATTTCTATACACTGAGTAGAAATATCCAATTAACATTGGCAGTAAAAACCATAGCAATAAAACTATTCTATCTTTATATAAATCTTTATTCCATTTTTCTGAAGTAATATGAAAAACAAATACAAAAGCTATCGTACCAATAAAAAGGAATAATGAATCATTGAAAATATGAATAATATGTTCATAGAAGAAATTCCACTTTGGAGCACTAAGCCATTCTCCCACACCGCCATAGCTAAGTTGTTGTAGGCTTATACTTAGGTGAGGTAAAAACATTATTATTGAGAATATACCAATAATAGAGTAGGAGATAAGCTTCTTTTTTGAAATATAGGCATAGCCACTTATATATACTATTGCCGCGAATAATAAGCTGAAATAATGATTATAAGCATTTAATGTAAGTGCTAAGCTCAGTATTATATTGTAAAAAATAATGTAATTCCTTTTGTAATTGTTAGGATTTACAACCTTATCCCAGGCCCATACCAGAAAAGTAGAGAGAAACAAACCACTGGCATATGGTCTGGCAATTTGTCCATACATTAAAGGAAATTCTAAGACTGTTAGCGTGGAAGCTATCATTATTGCAGTGGAAATACCAAAGCGTTTTCGTGCAAATAAATAAGCAAAAACTACTGCTAATGAACTCATTATTACAAAAGGAAATCTTATTGCAAATTCTGAATTACCAAAAAGTTTTATCCAAAAAAAAAGGAAGATTTCCACACCTGCAGGATGACCATCAACCTTGACTCCTTTATCTAATAAGTCATCAAAATTATTTTGTTGAGCTCTTAGTATTGCCGAAAGTTCATCATTAGAAAAAGAGAAATCTAATTTATAAAGTCTAAGTAATATTGCTACTATAAAGAAAAATACTGGAATTATCCATCGATTTTTATTAGAAAAATAAATAGATGTGTCCATAGTATTTGGAATTTGTTATGCGTTTAGTTTTTGATTTAGAGCTTCATATAAAACTACGGCAGCAGCGGCAGAAACATTTAGAGATGCTATATTTCCAACCATGGGAATTTTAGCATATGAGTTGCAAAGTTTTAAATATTCTTCTGAAACTCCATCTTCTTCAGAGCCCATTATTAATGCTGTTGGTAGTTTGTAATCATTGGTAGTATAGTTAGTGTTAGTCTTTTCACTAACCCCAATAATTTGCAAGCCTGATTCTTTTAATAATACCAAGTCATTTTTAAGATTATAACTTCTGGCAATTGGAATACGAAGGATAGCTCCAGCAGAAGATTTTACTGCCTCGGCATTTATTTTTGCAGAATTTTGTGCCGGAACTAATATTGCATGTACCCCTGTGCATTCAGCTGTCCTGGCTATTGCTCCAATATTTCTTATATCTGTAATTCTATCCAAAACTAAGATAAAAGGTGTTTCTCCCTTTTCATATATTAATGGTAATAGGTTTTCTATCTTTTGATATTCCACAAGAGACATCATCGCAATTATTCCCTGATGATTTTTGCGTGTTTGACGATTTAGTTTTTCAATTGGGACATATTGAATATAGATGTCTAATTTCTTTGCTAATCGGATTATATTGTGTAGATGGTCGTTGCGTAAACCACTTTGGATAAGTATTTTATCAATCTCTTCACCCTTTTGCAGTGCCTCTAAAATAGGGTGGACTCCAAATATAAATGAGTCTTTTATCATATTATGTGTTTATATTTCAGTTATTAATGACTGTAATTGCAAAAATAAGAAAATTACATTCTCTTTCACAATGCTTCAATTAATTATTAATTGCTAATGTTTTATGAATAGATTTGCTTAAATGGTTGAGTTCCCTTAAACAAAAAAAGCTGTTCATTATTTGAACAGCTTTTAAAATATATTTTTAATAATGTATTACTCAGCAGCAGGAGCCTCTTCAGCAGCAGGTGCATTTTCTTCAGTTTCAGCTTGAGCAGCTTTAACTTCTGCTTCAACAGCTTCAGCTTTACGTTTTGCTATTTCAGCAGCACGAGCTTCATTAATTTTAGCTTCAGCCTCGAGAGCATCGGCTTTTTCTTTTGCCAACTTATCTTGATGTGCTTTTGCTGTATTATTAATTTTAGCTTCTTTTTCAGCTAACCAGGCATCAAATCTTTTTTCTGCCTCTTCAGCAGTAAAAGCACCTTTTTTAACACCACCCAATAGGTGTTTCTTATACATAACTCCTTTGTAAGAAAGTATTGCTCTTACAGTGTCGCTTGGTTGAGCTCCGTTTTGTAACCATTTTACAGCTCCGTCAATGTCGATATTGATAGTAGCTGGTTTTGTCATTGGATTATACGTGCCTATTTTCTCAATATATTTTCCATCTCGAGGTGCACGACCATCCGCAATTACTATATGATAAAAAGGTTGTCCTTTTTTACCATGACGTTGTAATCTTATTCTTGCAGGCATATTAAACTAATTAAATTGTAAATAAATAAAAATTCCGTTTCTAACGGGCGGCAAATATCCGACTATTTTTGCAAATAGCAAAATAATTATTGTTTTTTTTTATTTGATTATAGTCTTTGTATATGGCAGTAAATCAGTGTTGTATATCGTAAATGTAAACAGTTATTGGAATTTGTTATACCGGAAGTCCTTTGTTTTATATGATATTTCTTCTTATTTCGTGTTTTAGCATTGTAAATATTAATGATCTGAAACCGTGAGCAAAGCTTATGATATGCACATGATAGCAAAATCTTAAAATGTTAGAAAGATATGTAGTACTTACCAGGTAGGACTGATAAATTATCATTTTTGAAACTTTATATTATATCATTTCCCTTTTTTATCTGTACTTTAGCACTTTTAAAATTATTAATATTATGGCGAAGATTTTAATCATTGATGATGAGGCTCCTATCAGAAGAACTCTGAAGGAAATACTTGGTTATGAGAAATATAAAGTTGATGAGGCTGCCAATGGAGCTATTGGAATAGAGAAACTTAAGAATGATGATTTTGATTTAGTTTTATGCGATATAAAAATGCCTGAAAAGGATGGTCTGGAAGTACTTCAAGAAGCAATGGAGTTTACTGATACTCCTTTTGTGATGATTTCTGGGCATGGAACTATTGAAACTGCTGTCGATGCTATTAAAATGGGAGCTTATGATTATATTTCCAAACCTCCGGATCTAAATCGACTTTTAGTAACTATTCGTAATGCGATGGATAAGTCTAAGTTGGTTAAAGAAACTAAAGTTCTCAAAAAGAAGGTTAGTAAAAAATACGAAATGGTTGGAGAGAGTAAGGCTATTACTGAAATAAAAAATATGATAGAGAAGGTAGCTCAATCTACTGCCAGGGTGTTGATTCTGGGAGAAAATGGTACCGGTAAGGAATTGGTTGCTCATTGGATTCATGAAAAAAGTAAGCGTTCTTTTGCTCCTTTTATAGAAGTTAATTGTGCTGCTATTCCTTCTGAATTGATTGAAAGTGAACTCTTTGGCCATGAAAAAGGCTCTTTTACTTCTGCTCATAAGCAACGTAAAGGTGATTTTGAATTGGCTAATGGTGGTACTCTTTTTCTCGATGAAATTGGGGATATGAGTTTGTCAGCTCAGGCTAAAGTTTTAAGAGCTCTGCAAGAGAATAAAATTACTCGTGTGGGTGGTGAAAAGGAAATAAAAGTTGATGTTAGAATTATTGCCGCCACCAATAAAGACCTTGCCAAAGAGATACAAGAAGGTAGATTTAGAGAAGATTTGTATCATCGTCTTAGTGTTATACCTATTAAAGTGCCTCCATTGAGAGAACGTAAAGATGATATACCAATACTTTCAGAGTATTTTATGAAAGATATTGCTGCAGCTAATGGTCGTGCTCCAATTAAATTAGAGAAAAAAGTTTTAGAAATGTTGTCAGAATTCCCTTGGACAGGAAATATCCGTGAACTAAGGAATGTTATTGAAAGATTGGTGATTTTATGCGATAACACTGTCACACCTAGTGATATCGAGAATTATGTAAAACCTTTGGTGAGAAGTAATTAGAATTTATATGGAAAAATTAATATACCTTGATTATAATGCTACAACTCCTATTATTGAGGAAGTAGCAGATGTAATGAAACCTTTTTTAGATACCTATTTTGGAAATCCTTCCAGCAGTCATAGCTATGGTGTGAAAACCAAGATGTTTGTTGAAAATGCCAGAAAGCAAGTAGCTGCCTTAATGAACTGCCAAGCTGAAGAAATTGTTTTTACAAGTGGTGGGAGTGAATCTAATAATTATGCTATTAAAGGCTACGCTCTGGCAAATAAATATAGAGGTAATCATATTATTACATCCAGTGTTGAGCATCCTGCTGTAATTGAAGTTTGTAAGTATTTGGAAACTAAAGGTTTTGAAATTACTTATCTTCCTGTTGATGAGCAGGGTAGAGTGGAAGTCGAGTCTCTTAGAAAATCCATTAAACCAACAACTATTTTGGTTAGTATTATGCATGCTAATAATGAAGTAGGAGTGATCCAACCTATAAAAGAATTGGCGGAAATAGCACATGAACATGGGGCTGTTTTTCACTGTGATGGAGCTCAGTCTGTTGGTAAAATATTAACAAAAGTCGATGAGTTAGGAGTTGATTTAATGAGTATTGCGGCTCATAAATTTTATGGTCCAAAGGGTATAGGAGCATTATTTATTCGTAAAGGGATTAAATTAGAGAAACTTATTCATGGTGCTGATCATGAACGAAATCTTAGAGCCGGTACTGAGAATATTTTGGAAATAGCGGGTATTGGTAAAGCTGCTGAGGTTGCCTTAAGAGACTTGGAAAAGAATGCTGTGCATTATTCAAAAATGCGTAATAGACTCGAAGAAAAATTAAAAAGTGAATTACCATATATTGTTATTCATGGTGCAAAAGCTGAGAGACTTCCTAATACTTCATCTGTAGGTATTCCAAAGGTTGAGGCTAATACTCTTTTAGATGAATTAGAGGGCGTTGCTGCTTCTGCCGGTGCAGCTTGTCATACCGATTCAATTGATGTTTCTGCTGTTTTGGAAGCTATGCTTGTACCTTTAGATTTTGCTATGGGAACAATTCGTTTTTCTGTCGGTAAATATACTACTGAGGAAGAAATAGATAAAGCCGTGCAGTTATTTGCTGATAAAGTTAGACAAATTAAAGGGGAGGATAGTAATGAACTCGTGCAAATTGCTAGTAATGATATTAAACTAACCCATTTTACCCATGGCCTTGGTTGTGCTTGTAAATTAAGACCACAAGATTTGGAGTTAGTATTACAGAAGTTGCCTATCCCTAAAGATGCCAATGTGCTTTTGGGTGCTGATACATCCGATGATGCTTGTGTGTACTCATTGAGAGAAGATTTAGCACTAGTACAAACTCTTGATTTCTTTACACCCATTGTAGACGATCCTTTCCAATTTGGTGCTATTGCTGCGGCTAATGCATTAAGTGATGTATATGCCATGGGTGCTAAGCCTATTTTCGCTCTTAATATTGTTGGTTTTCCGGATAAAAGACTACCTTTAAGTGTACTTGAGGATATACTTAAAGGTGCACAATCCAAAGCTACTGAAGCTGGAATTAGCATTCTTGGTGGGCATACAGTAGAAGATAGTGAACCAAAATATGGTATGGTGGTTAGCGGTATTATTCATCCTGATAAGATTTTAAAAAATATAGGTGCTGAAAATGGTGATAAACTTATACTTACTAAGCCTATTGGTACGGGCATAATTTCTACAGCTGTAAAAAGAGGTGTTGTTGAGAAAACTTTAATAGATTATGTTTCAAATCTTATGGCTACTCTTAATAAAGATGCAGCTGAGACTATGCTGCAATATGATGTTCATGCTTGTACTGACGTTACTGGTTTCGGACTATTAGGTCATTTACGAGAAATGATACTTAATACTGATGTTGGTGCTGTGCTAAATTTTGATATGATTCCTTTCATTCCTGAGGCGCGTGATTTTGCTGTTGCCGGAATTATTCCTGGTGGTACAAAAAATAATTTAGACTGGGTGTCAGAGGATGTTATTTGGAATAATGATAGATCTGAAATTGATAAGATATTAGCTTGTGATGCTCAAACGTCTGGAGGATTGCTTATTGCTGTAAGTGCTGCTGATGTTGATAAACTATTAGCTGACTTACGTCAAAAATCCATAGATGCTCATATTATTGGTGAATTTACTAACGATTTGCCGGCAAAAATAAAGATATAGTTATTAAATAATAAATATTATCACGAATTATTCTTTGTGTAGATGTGTAGGGTGTCAAAACCTACCGATATGTCCTAATATTTCAAAGATTTTGCAAGGTAGTAGATGCATAGAGCTCCTTAAATTTACAAAAAAAAAGAAATATTAAGTAAATTAATTTATTATTGAAAGAATAAATTTTCTAATTTTGTCGCGATTTCAACAAGGGGTGCCCCAATATTTCGGGCTGAGATCATACCCATATTACCTGAACCAGATAGTGCTGGCGTAGGGATTTGGATGAAGATTTTACTTCATTCTTTTAGGGCAAAATTTTAATTAAGAATAATATGGATACCTCTCTGTTTTATTCAAAAGTTTTATCTTAATTTTTTAATTTCATGTTTAACAAATTTATTTTAGTGTTATTTTTATTACTGGCAGTTCCATTTGTAATGATAGCACAGTACACTATTAGCGGACAAATTATTGATGCAGAAAATAATCAAACTTTACCGGCTGCGCATATTACATTAGACGGTAATTTTAAGACTTCTGTTAGCGATTTACATGGTAAGTTCTTTATGAAAAATATCAAGAGAGGAACTTACACTATAAAAGTTACTTATTTAGGTTATGAGGCTTTTAAAGAAAATGTTAAGCTTACTGAAAATATTAATCTTAAAATTGCTTTAAAACAAAAAGCTATTATGGAAGATGAAGTTGTAATTACTGCAACAAGGGCTAATAATAGAATGGGAACAGCTTTTACTGATGTTTCAAAAAAAGAACTAAAAAAGGCGGATTTAGGTCGTGATTTACCTTATATCTTAGATCTTACACCTTCAGTTGTTTCTTCGTCTGATGCAGGAGCAGGTGTTGGTTATACTTCTATCAGAGTTCGTGGTACTGATATCTCTCGAATAAATGTCACTATTAATGGAATTCCTGTTAATGACCCTGAGAGTCAGGGGGTTTGGTGGGTGAATATGCCTGATTTGACAGCTTCTCTTAATAGTGTTCAAGTGCAAAGAGGGGTGGGTACTTCTAGTAATGGTGCTGCTGCTTTTGGTGCTTCTATTAATATGTTTACTGCAGCTTCTGAACAAAAAGCATTTGCTGAAGTTAACACGTCATATGGTTCTTTTAATACTCAAAGATACCGATTTGCTGCTTCTACTGGTTTGATTGATGGAAAATGGTCTTTCGATACCAGACTTTCTAAAGTTTATTCTGATGGTTATGTTGACAGAGCTTTCTCCGATTTAAAATCATTTTATGTTTCTGGTGCTCATTATGGTAAAAATTCAATTCTTAGGTTTAATGTGTTCTCTGGTAAAGAAAAAACATACCAATCTTGGAATGGAGTACCAAAAGATAGCATTAAAACAAATCCTACCTATAATGTCTATACTTATGATAATCAAACTGATAACTATCAGCAGGATCATTATCAAATGATTTATTCTAAACGCATAAATGCATTCTGGAATTTTAATGGAGCACTTCATTATACTAAGGGTAGAGGTTATTATGAAAGTTGGAAAGATGATAGAAAGCTTTCAAAATATGGAATTGAAGATTTTATTATCGGAAATGATACTATTACTAGAACAGATCTTGTGCAACAAAAATGGCTTGATAATGATTTCTATGGATTAACATTCTCTTTCGATTATAATAATAAAAACAATCTAAGATTGAATATTGGAGGTGCAGCAAATAATTATGATGGTGACCACTTTGGTAAAATTATTTGGGCAAAATATTCTTTAATGGGTAAGGATTTTGAATGGTATAGAAATAATGGACTGAAAAAAACTTATAATATATTCGCTAAAGCAAGTTACCAAGCTTCTGATAATCTAAGTGTTTTTGGTGATATTCAATATAGAAAAGTTGATTATTGGATGGCGGGTTTGCATGATGACTTTAAAAACCTTGATGGTGATTATCATTATAATTTTATTAATCCAAAGGCTGGTTTAAATTATGATATTAACGATATTCATAAATTTAGTTTCTCTGCAGCTTTAGCTCAGAAAGAACCTAGTAGAAGTGATTTTAGAGATGCTGATAATGGTAAAATTCCAAAGCCAGAGATGCTTTATGATTACGAGTTAGGTTATTCATTGAATATGCAGTATTTTATTTTTAGAGCTAATGCTTATTATATGGATTACAAAGATCAGTTAGTACTTACAGGTAAAGTTAATAATGTTGGAGCACCTATAATGACAAATGTAGATATGTCTTATCGTACCGGAATAGAATTTGTCGGAGGGGTTAAGATAAATAAATATATTTCTTGGAACGCCAATATTAGCTTTAGCCGGAATAAGATAAAGGATTTTACTGAATATGTTGATAATTGGGATACTTGGTCACAGGATTCTACCAATTTAGGAACAACAGATATCGCTTTCTCTCCTAATGTGGTGGCCGCTAGCCAGTTTCAGATTGCACCATTTAAAAAATTGGATGTGCTCGTTAATACTAAATATGTAGGTAAACAATATATTGATAATACTTCCAACGATTACAATAGCTTGGACCCTTATTCTACTACTGATTTAGTTTTTAATTATCATTTCCAAACTAAATGGATAGAAAAGGTTGGTATTAACCTAAGTATAAATAATATATTTAATGTACGCTATGCCTCCAATGCATGGGTTTATAGTTATAATTATGGAGGAGAACGTTCTGTTATAGATGGTTATTTCCCTCAAGCTGGTATTAATTTTATGCTTGGTTTAGATTTAAGATTCTAGATGTTATATAACTTTATAGAATAAATGTACAAAATATCAAAGATGATTTGTGCATTTATTCTAACCTATATTATTTATAGACGAGCGAAACAAATTAATTGAATTAGAGTTGATTATATCGTTGTTATGTAAAAACTAAGATTCAGAAAAATCATTTTTTGTATTTGAAAAATATTCAAATTTTCTGGTTTTACTTAATCTTTAGGATTATTTGTTAATAATCCGGATAATTACAATTTATTATTATGCTGATAATATGTTTACTTTTGCCAATTATTTACTTATAAATGCTTAAAATAGCTAAGATGATAAACACAATTATTACAGGTACTGGAAAATTTGTTCCTGAGAATATTATTAAAAATTCTCATTTTCTAAATCATAAATTCTATGATGAAAATGGAGATAGATTACCAAAGACAAACAAAGAGATTATTGATAAGTTTGAAGAAATCACTACAATTGCAGAACGAAGATATTCTGATAGTGATATGGTATCGTCAGATATGGGATATTTAGCCTCTTTAAAGGCAATAGAAGATGCAGGAATAGATAAGGAAGAATTAGATTATATTCTTGTTGCTCATAATTTTGGTGATGTTAGAGAAGGTAATATAGAAGTTGATATTGTTCCTACAATTGCATCACGTATTAAGCATAAATTAGGAATAGAAAATCCATATTGTGTTGCTTATGATGTACCTTTTGGATGTCCGGGTTGGTTGCAAGCTTTTATACAAGCAGACTATTATATAAAATCAGGAGATGCAAAAAAGATTTTAATTATTGGAGCAGAGACATTGTCGCGTGTTATAGATCCACATGATATTGATGGAATGCTTTATGCTGATGGTGCAGGTGCTACCATTATTGAAGCACGTGATAGTGATGCAATAAAAGGAGTACTTGCTCATCTTACTAGATCTGATACTAAAGATCATATGTCTCTTTTGACAATGGGGCGTTCCAATAATTTAGAATTAAGGAAAAAGGATAAGATTTATATAAAAATGCAGGGACGTAAGGTGTATATATATGCTATTTCTGAAGTGCCGAATGCCATTAAGAAAACTCTTGAAAAAGCAAATAGAGATCTTAGCGAAGTCAAAAGAATATTTATTCATCAAGCCAATGGGAAAATGGATGATGCTATGGTCGATAGACTTTATAAAATGTATAAGTTACCTAAACCAGAATTTATTATGCCTATGACAGTACAGGAGTATGGTAATTCTTCTGTTGCTACACTTCCTACTTTATTAGATATTGTAAAGCATGACGAAAAGGAGAATTATGATATCCAAGAAGGTGATTTGGTCGTGTTTGCTTCTGTTGGAGCAGGAATGAATATAAATGCAATGGCTTATCAATTTTAGCTTTAATATGATAAAACTAAAAGATAGGATATCAGTAGCTTCGAGTCTAGGTGAACAATTACGTATTTGGCTTAATGAAATAGGTAAATATGATGAGCCTACCGATTTTGAGAACTTATTGTTGAAAGCAGAACAATATAATCCTTGGTTTACTCAAGAATATCTTAAGTTCTCTTTTGAGAATGTAATTACTATGCTTAATGAAGAAGCCCTAACGGAATGGGTGGCAAATTATCCTGAATTATATTTTGCTGATTCTGATTTTAGAGTCGGTGTTATTATGGCAGGAAATATTCCATTGGTAGGTTTTCATGATTTTTTAAGTGTTTTTATTACTGGGAATGTTTTTATTGGAAAATTATCTTCTCAGGATAAGTTTCTTTTACCTTTTTTAGCTGATTATATCATTAAAGAAGATAATAGATTTGCCTCAAAAATAATCTTTACAGAAAATTTTCTTAAGAATTTTGATGCTGTAATTGCAACTGGTAGTAATAATACATCTCGATATTTCGATTATTATTTTGGAAAATATCCAAATATTATCAGAAAAAATAGAAATTCTGTAGCTTTTCTTACAGGAGATGAAAGCAAAGAGGATATTGAAAACCTTGGTAAAGATATATTTTATTATTTTGGATTGGGATGTCGTAATGTGTCTAAACTGTTGTTGCCAGAAGATTATTCTATACCAAAATTGCTGGATAATTGGCAAAGTTTTGATTTTGTAACTCAACATACTAAGTACTTTAATAATTATGAATATAATAGGTCGTTATTACTGATTAATAAAGAACCTCACTTTGATAATGGCTTTTTAATTTTAAGAGAAGATGATTCATTAGTTAGTCCTGTTTCGGTTCTTAATTATGAATTTTATAGTGATAAAGATGCCAGGATTAGACGATTAAATATATATAATGACCAGATACAATGTATTGTAAGTAATGAAAATGTTATTAAAAACGCTGTTGCTTTTGGAAAATCACAAAGCCCTACATTGATGCAATATGCTGATAATGTGGATGTAATAAATTTTTTGGGAGAGCAAAAGAATAATTAACAAAATTATGTCGAAAAAAATGATATAAAGTTTTGCTATTAGGCTAAATAGATATACTTTTGCAGTCCTTAAAATTTAAAAAGTTTTATAGAGTAGTTAATAGTTTTATTTTGAGTTTAAGAATTTAAATAATATATAGATATGAAAGCAGATATTCATCCAAAGGATTACAGATTGGTAGTATTTCAAGATATGTCAAATGGTTATTCTTTTATAACTAAATCAACTGTAAAGACAAAAGAAGTAATTACAATGGAAGATGGTGTTGAGTACCCATTGATGAAATTAGAGATTTCACATACTTCACATCCATTTTATACTGGTAAAATGAAACTTGTTGATAGCGCCGGACGTGTTGACAAATTTAATAGTAGATATAAAAGCCGTGCTAAGAAAAGCTAATTACACTATTTACAAAAATATTAAGCTCTCATTTTGAGAGCTTTTTTTTTGACTAAAAAATCATCTCCGATTATTCACAAATAATACTGGCAATAAATAAAATTTGAGTTTTTTTTAATCAAGCTTTATCGAACTTGTTTTAGGAGAGATTTCCCGTATTGCACTCCGCTATTTATTGCTCATTCATACAATTTGATTTGCTTTTGTATGAATAATGCTGGCTAAAATGGAATTATCGAGGTTTTGTATATAAGAAACGGAGTAATATATAAGTGAACAGATAAAAGCTTATAGCAAAAACTAAGCATAACCGATAAGTAATAAAAATGGCTTAATATATAATTTTCAATAGTCAATATTATTTGTGAATAAATATGTTTAATAATAATTTTATTTTTATTTGAAATATATATCATAAGCATAGCTTATTAGAATTAAAATGAAATAATTGTCTAATATTGTTGACATATTTTTATTATCTTTGAAAAGTAAATTAAAAACATATTATGAACTATATATTATTTGACGATCAGAAAGTTAGAAATGGTTTGCTTCCATTAACCTTTACTCGACCTGTTGCTGATATTCGTTTCGGAATTAGTACAATGCGTGAAAAATGGGAGAGGATTCTTGGAGCAGAAACTTCTACATTAACAGAATCATATCTGAGAAAAAAGTTCCCGGTTGTTAAAGGTGATACTAATATTCTTATTAATAGTAGTGTTTGTCCCAGTGAAAATTTATTGGCTCAAATACAAGCTTTAGGTACAAATCAAGCTTTGGTTGGTGATGTTAAAGTTATTGCTATGAATCTTAGTGGTGACAATTTAGATGCTATGGATACCTCAGAAACTACTGAAGTAAAATTGGATGCTGAAACTATTTGTATTAATCATGTATGGGATTTGTTTGCCAAACTTGATATTACAATAGATAGTGATTTTAAGTGTATTACTAAAGGTAGGAAGTCTCAGCCGGTAAGCGAAACAAATAAAATTATTGGTGACAATCCTATTTTTATCGAAGAAGGTGCAGTTGTGGAATATGCATTTTTAAATGCAACAAATGGACCTATTTATATAGGCAAAGATGCTGAAGTAATGGAAAGTTCAGTTATTCGTGGACCATTTGCATTAGGTGAGCATTCTGTTGTTAGAGCGGGAACAAAAATTTATGGTCCCACTTCAATTGGACCTCACTCAAAAGTTGGTGGTGAAATAAGCAATAGCCTTATTATTGGTTATTCTAATAAAGCTCATGATGGATTTATTGGTAACTCAGTGTTAGGAGAATGGTGTAACTTAGGAGCTGGAACAAATGTCTCGAATCTTAAGAATACATACGATACTGTGCGTATCTGGAGTCATCATCAAGAAACTTTTGTTAATACAGGATTGCAGTTCTGTGGGCTTATTATGGGTGATCATTCAAAAACAAGTATCAATACTATGCTTAATACGGGTACTGTAGTGGGTGTTAGTGCAAATTTATTTGGCTCTGGTTTCCCTCGACAATTTGTTAGTTCTTTTAGCTGGGGAGGTTTTAGTGGTCTTAAAAAGTATAATCTTAATAAAGCCTTGCAGGTAGCAGAGATTGTTTATGCACGAAGAGATAAAGTATTTGATAATATAGAGAAAGATATTCTTAGGAATGTTTATAATCTGACCTTGTAATTTTTCTATGTTAGTGTTTGCAAGAAAATACGTTGTTTTCTAGCAAAGACTATTTATAACTATTAACCGCAAGGCTTATTGTTTTGCGGTTATTTTTTTTAGACATTATTGCAGTTAATTTTTTCGGGAATTGCTTTGGCATACTCATTGAATGTCCATAGATGTAATTTTATAAATATATTTATTATTGTATTGATAGATAGATATATAGATTTCAGTTTTAATATGTTTAGATACAAAATTAGTAAAAGGTTTATTTTTAGACCTTTTGGTATAAGTTTTTTATGACAAAATGACAAAATATGAACTTTGATGATAATATAAGAATTCAATTGGCGAATAGCTCAGACGAGGATGGTGAATTTATTCCATTAATCCCACATCAAGAGGATTTTATGATGAAAAATGAAGATGTTCCTGAAGATTTGCCAATTCTTCCACTACGTAATACAGTGCTATTTCCTGGTGTTATGATACCAATAACAGTTGGTAGGGAGAAATCTACCAAGCTAATTGAAGATGCCAAAAAAGGTAGTAAATTAATTGGTGTTGTTGCTCAGAAGGATGGTAGTATAGAAGAGCCTGTTTTTGATGATCTTTTCAGAACAGGAGTGATGGCTCATATTGTTAAGGTGTTGCAAATGCCTGATGATTCTACCACTGTAATTTTACAAGGTAGAAATAGAATTTATCTTGAAGAAGAAATTCAAAGTGAGCCATATTTTAAAGCTAAGATTACAGCCTTAAGCACCGACTCAGTAGTAGAAACTACAGATGATTTTGCCGCTTTAATGGGCTCGATTAAGGATATGTCGCTGAGTGCTATTAAACTTAATCCTAATATCCCGGGAGATTCCGGCTTTGCTATTAAGAATATTGATAGTCCTTCTTTTTTGGTAAATTTTATTTCCAGTAATTTAAATGCGAGTCTAGAAGAAAAGCAAGATTTATTAGAGCTTGAAACTATTAAAGAAAGGGCAAATAAGCTTTTAGGTTTACTTAGTAAAGAGCTTAAAATGCTTGAGCTTAAGAATAAAATTCAATCTAAAGTAAAGACAGATTTAGATAAGCAGCAAAGAGAATATTTCTTAAATCAGCAGCTTAAAACTATTCAAGATGAGTTGGGGGGAAGTCCTCACGAGCAAGATATTAAGGAGCTAAAGGAAAAAGCTAAAAAGAAAAAATGGCCTGATAATGTAAAAGAACTTTTTGAAAAAGAATTGGATAAGTTAAGCCGTATGAATCCTTCTGCGACAGAGTATTCTATTCAACATAATTATCTTGAAACACTGGCCGAATTACCTTGGAATGAGTTCTCAAATGATAATTTTGACCTTAAAAGAGCTCGTAATATCCTTGATGAAGATCACTATGGATTAGATAAAATAAAAGAGAGAATTTTAGAATATCTTGCTGTTATTAAGCTAAAGGGTGATATGAAATCACCAATTTTATGTCTTGTAGGTCCTCCGGGTGTTGGTAAAACATCTTTGGGGAAATCTATTGCACGTTCGCTTAATAGAGAATATATACGTATGGCGCTTGGTGGTTTAAGAGATGAAGCAGAAATTAGAGGGCATCGTAAAACATATATTGGTGCTATGCCCGGTCGTATTATTCAAAGTTTGCGTAAAGCCAAGAAGTCAAATCCGGTTTTTGTACTCGATGAAATAGATAAGGTCACAGGAAGTCAGTTTAATGGTGATCCTGCATCTGCATTGTTAGAAGTCCTTGATCCAGAGCAAAATAGTTCGTTCTATGATAATTATTTGGAAGTTGAATACGATCTTTCTAAGATTATGTTTGTTGCTACAGCTAACTCTTTAGCTAGCATTCATCCGGCATTAAGAGATAGAATGGAGATTATTAATCTCAGCGGTTATCTAATGGAAGAGAAAATACAAATCGCTAAGCGACACCTTTTGCCAAAGCAGTTTGAAGAGCATGGTATTGATAAATCAAATATTATTTTTAATAAAAGCATACTAGAAGAACTTATTGATAAGTACACTTCAGAATCCGGTGTGAGGACACTCGATAAGGTAATTGCTAAGATTATTAGAAGTAGAGCCAAGTTAATAGTTATGGAGGAGGATTTCAAAAAAGAATTAGATATTCCTACTATCCATAAAATAATGGGACCCCCACGTTTTCAGAAAGATAAAGCTATAGATAATTCTCAAGCTGGAGTTGTAACAGGGCTGGCATGGACTAGTGTAGGGGGGGTGATACTGTTTATTGAGGTGAGTTTGAGTAAGGGGAAAGGAGAATTTTCAATGACAGGAAGCCTTGGTGATGTTATGAAAGAATCTGCTACTGTTGCTTATAAATACTTAAAGGCTAATGCTGATAAATTGAGTATTCCTCAAAAAGCTTTTGAGAAGTGGGATGTACATATTCATATCCCTGAGGGAGCGACACCTAAAGATGGTCCTTCTGCCGGTATTACTTTCTTTACCGCTCTTGCTTCAGCATTTACTCAACGTAAGGTTAAGAGTAGAATTGCTATGACAGGTGAATTGACTTTAAGGTCTAAAGTATTGCCTGTTGGGGGGATAAAAGAGAAGATATTGGCGGCAAAAAGAGCTAATATTAAGGATTTGGTGCTTTCTAAAGAGAATGAAAAAGATGTTCTTGAAATTAATGAAAAGTATCTTAAAGGTCTTAATTTTCATTATGTTGATAATGTAATGGAAGTGGTAGAGATAGCTTTACTTAAACAAAAAGTACAGCATCCAATAAGGTTCTAATAAATACAAGAAAGCTCCCTGATAAGGCAGCTTTCTTGTTTTATAAATTCTTTGTTTATTCTATTCTTTTTTTAAATTTGCATAGTAATCAATCTACTAATGACTAAAGCATTACTTCCATTTTTATTTTTATTCTTTTCAGCTGTAGTGTATGCACAACCTGATAATTACTGGACTTTAGGTTCAAATACAGAGTCCTCTATAATGGCTGGTGCAGTAGTAGGTGGAGGTTCCGGTATTACATCAATTTTTTATAATCCTGCGGGTATTTCTGAAATTAAATCTAATAAGATTTCTATGGATGCCTCTTTATTCCAGTTTGATAATTACAATTATGAGAATACATTTTCTAAAGATGATATTAATAGTTACCTTGACTGGCAAGTTAAGCCTAGATTTTTTTCATTTGTGTACCAGCCGAAAAATGATAAATTAAAATTTCAAGTTGCCGTTTTTAGTCGCTCTCATTCTTTTGTTAAACTTAAATATTTTGATAATCAAGATGTCGTGGAACCTGTTACAAATATTAATAAAGCCTATTCGGTACAAAGTGAGTACGAGAAGCGATATTCTGATTACTGGTTTGGTTTAGGAAGCTCATATGAGTTAACAGATAAATTAGTAATTGGTGTAAGTTTATTGGGTAGTGGAAAAGGTTTTGTTTATAAAGAGAATTATAATATTGATTTAGTAGATTTTAATGATACTCTCAATAGTAGTAACTCAATTTGGTCTTATTCTGATCGTCAAGATTTATATGTTGTTAGTATAATTTCTAAAATAGGATTACATTATACATTTTCTTCGTGGACGTTTGGAGCTACCTTTACAGCTCCTTCCATTCGTTTATACGGTGATGGGTACCATAGTCGGCATGTGAGAATGACTAATATCTTCAATAATGGAATACTAATGCCTGATATTATTATTTCAGAACAGAATAATCATATAGTAACTAATTTTAAGGAACCTTTGTCTGTAGCTGTAGGCTTTACCCACTATAATATATCAAACAAAACAAGGTTTTTATTCTCTGCTGAGTATTTTGCTCCAATTGCTAAATATAAATCCATAGATAATTCCAGAGTGGCAAGTATTTATACTGATGAATATTCCCCTGGAAGTGATTTTCTTACATATTATTATGAATCAAAATCAGTTTTTAATATTGGTTTTGGATTTAAACATGCATTAAAAGAAAATCTTTTTATCCTTACTGGATTTAAAACTGATTTTTCTTCAAATGATTTGGAGTTTTTTAGTAATAAAAACAAAAATTTATATAAAATATCAACGGCTAACTTATATCACTTTAGTTTAGGTGTTCAGTTTAAGTATAAAAGTTCAACTGCATTATTAGGAACTGAATATACTACTGGAAGTGTTAAAGATATCTACCAGTTTTCAAATTATTCCTATCCAGGAGTTTATTCGGCAGAAAACTATATAGCTTTACAAGAATATCCACAACCTAAAATGAATTTATATATTAATAAGGTAGGCCTTTATATTGGGTTGTCACTAAATTTCTAAAACTCAGAAGTGAAATAAAATTCTATCTCAGGAAATTTTTCTTGTGCTATTTGTAAAGAATATGGTGAGTCTGCTAAAAATACATCTCTACCTTCTTTGTCAAAAGCCATTTGTTGATATTTTCTATCAATAAATTCCTTTAGCTTTTCCTTATTTTCACTTTTAATCCAAACAGTTTTATAGAGTTTTATTCCTTCGTATCTGCAGCTTGCTCCATACTCATGCAAAAGCCTATATTGAATTACTTCAAACTGTAATGCTCCAACAGTACCAATAATTTTTCTAGAGCTTGCTCTTCCTGTAAATAGCTGTGCTACACCCTCATCCATTAGCTGCTCAATTCCTTTGGCCAATTGTTTTGATTTCATGGGATTGGCATTCTCAATATATTTAAATAGCTCTGGTGAAAAACTGGGCAATCCTTTAAAATGGAGTTTTTCTCCTTCAGTAAGCGAGTCGCCAATTTTAAAATTACCTGTATCATGAAGCCCTACAATATCACCGGGGTAAGCCTCATCAATTATGGATTTTTTTGAAGCCATAAAAGCAGTAGGGCTTGAAAATTTCATCATTTTACCATGACGAACATGCAAATAATTAGTATTCCTTTTAAATTTACCAGAACATACTTTTACAAAAGCAATCCTATCGCGGTGATTGGGATCCATATTAGCGTGAATCTTAAAAACAAAACCAGAAAAATTATCTTCTTCAGCTTCTACTATTCTTTCTTCAGTTTCTATTGGAAGTGGAGATGGAGCTATATCTACAAAGCAATCTAATAATTCTTTTACTCCAAAATTGTTTAGTGCACTACCAAAAAATACAGGTGCTACGGATGCTGCTCTGTATGTTTCTATTTCAAATTTAGGATAAACACCTTCTATTAATTCTAAATCCTCCCTAAGTTGTTCAGCATCTTCACCAATATATTTTTCTAGTTCGCTATCAGTTATATCAGTGAATTCTATAGAATTATTATCTCGTATGTTTTCATTAGCATTGAAAAGTATTAAGTTCTCGTTATATATATTATAAACTCCTTTAAAATCAGGACCGTTATTTATTGGCCAGCTAAGAGGCTTAACTCCAATCTCTAATTGGTCTTCAATCTCGTCAAGAAGATCAAAAGTATCTTTGGATGGTCTATCCATTTTATTTACGAAAACAATAACGGGTGTTTTGCGCATTCTACAGACTTGCATTAGTTTTTTTGTCTGTGGCTCAACACCTTTGGCGGCATCAATAACTATAATAACAGAATCAACAGCTGTTAACGTACGGAAAGTATCTTCGGCAAAATCCTGGTGGCCAGGTGTGTCTAGAATATTTATTTTATGATTGTTGTATTCAAAAGCCATTACAGAAGTAGCAACAGAAATTCCTCTTTGTCTTTCGATATCCATCCAGTCAGAAGTAGCAGACTTTTTAATCTTATTACTTTTTACTGCACCGGCTTCTTGTATTGCACCTCCAAAGAGTAATAATTTCTCTGTTAGCGTAGTTTTTCCTGCATCAGGATGTGATACAATACCAAAGGTTCTTCTTCTATTTATCTCTTTTGTATTTGCCATTTTATAAAAAAATTAGTTGGCAAAAGTACTGTTTTTTATGTTTCAATAATTGGGAACTATTATAGAATAATATCTGGATTTTTATCCTATTATTTATTTTCTATAAAATTGTATTTAGTAAATAGCATCTTTTGCGCTTTGTCGATGCAGAATTTCTATGCCGGTTTAGTATAAATGTATAGCTATACTTTTCTGCAAAAAAAAGCGAGCTAATTAGCTCGCTTTTTAAATTATTTCTAGTTAATATTAATATAACTTTAAAGCTGCTGGATAATAATCCCAATCTATTTTATCGTCTTTAGCAAAATTAATTTTTTTCCAGTTTGGGTGATTGCCTGCATCATTTTTATGAGCTTTTACAGCTTCAAGCATTTTATAAATAGCTTCTTCTTTTTCAGGAGTTTGGCCAAGTATAGATGTAACTAATACAGATTTTACTGCATAAGTTTCAACAGGTTTATCAAGCCATTTATAATCTTCTGGAGTAATTTGCACTTTCTCATATGCTTTGTCTAGTTTTTCGTTAGCAGGAATAGAAACTAAAGCAATTTTGTCTCTCATTGAAACAGAAAGCTCAGCTAAGTCTTTAACTGGTTTAGCACCTACATAAAAGAAAGCGTCGATAGCACCACTGAACAAAGCTTTGAAAGATTTGTCGAAAGGGATTTCAACATTTTGCCATTTCATACCTGTAACTTCTTTGATGTATTTAGCAGTGATGTTTGTTCCCATTAATGAAGAACCAATTCCTACTTTCTTCTTTTTTAAATCAGCAAATGACTTAACACCTTTTTTTCCCTCAGGTTTAAGAGTAATAATGTGTATTTGTTCTGTACCCATTGGTAATAATACCTTAATGTTGTCAGCTTTTTTATAAGTGCGTGTTAAATCTTTCATTGACTCATAAAGGAGTACATCATACTGGATAAAAGCTATGTCTGCTCCAGATTTGTTAACTTTTAAGAAATTGTAGTAACTACCTTCAGAATCCATTACTTTTACAAAGTCAATAGTGTCTCCAGTAGCAACTTTTTTAGTTATATCTTCAGTAAGTGTATCGCCAAATTCATCTAATTTAGGATTTCCGTTTTCATCCAAAACAGTTTTTATTTCTGTTTTTTCCTCATATTTAGGTGTTCCTAAAGTTTTACGAGTCATTTTTTGAATATCCATTGCCATTTGATAATTAGATCCTCCGGTAAAACCAGATACAATAACTAAAGGCTTTTGTGTACTTTCATTATCTTGAGCCATTAGGCCAGTTACTCCCATCATTAGTATGATGACTAATGTAGTGATAATAGTAAATTTACTTTTCATAGTTTGCTATTTATAATTATTAATTACGCTGCTATATTGATGTATTTATATTTAATACAAATGTAGAATAAAATTTGCAATTATGCACAACAAATTTTTCCTTCATGAATTCCAAATAGTTTTTCAACTCTTTTTTTAACTCTTCCGCCTACCATTATTATCAAATAATCCCCAAGTTCGATAATAGTATCTGATCTTGCATTAACAATCAACTGTTGCTTTCCGTCTATATTTTTAGTTATTCCAAGAAGTACGATATTGTATTTTAGTTTTAGTGCTACGAAAGCATCATCGTAGTTCTTGTTTAGATATGGGTTTTTCTCAGTTACTAGATATTGTTGATTGTCAAAGTCTTCGTCATTAGCCGCTGAACTAAGTAAGTCAATATTCAAATCGGCTACATCTGGCTCAAAAACGTAACTAGCAACAAGCTTTGAGGCTATTTCATTTCTTGCAACAACATATTTTACTCCTGCAGTATGGAAAGTGTCTTTAAGATTGTGATTCTGAATCGCTACAACCAAATTAGGAGTAGGGTAATGTTTTAAGAACTCTATTATATAAATAAGAGAAGCTGTATCGTCGTCAAAACTAAAGAATACTTCTGAAGCTAAATTAGGGTTTGTCTTAATAAGTGATTCAAAATTATGATAATCAGCAAAAAGTACAAAAATATGTTCATTGCCATATTGTGAATATATTAAATCTACATCATCTTTTTTGTCGGTGACTATAGCGACTTTACGTTTTGCTTCCAGAACTTCATCAACAACCATTCTGCTGAATTCATTCCAACCTACACATACTATATGATTTTCAAAAGTAGTGCCTTTGTATCCTAATTTATTTTCTTGTATCATACCAAATATTGTTGTTGACATACTACTAATTAAAACTCCTAATAAGATTAAACTTGAAAGAATAAAGAAATAACCAATTGCTTTACCGAAGAATGTTGTAGGAACCATATCACCATAACCAACAGATGTTAATGTTACTACCATATACCACACGGCATCTCTAAAGGTGTGTATGCTAGTGTCGGGATTAGTTTTTTCTGCTAAAACCAAAATGATATCCCT
>JAMOQI010000066.1 GCA_027064095.1 Bacteroidales bacterium
GCTGAATTTACTTGTTGCAATAGCTGCTATTTTTACAATTCCATGGCAAGAATTATCAGAAAGTCATGCTCCATTGGTTTTAGTAGCAAATAAAGTATTGTCAGGAAAAGGCTGGATAATAATTTCTTTGGGAGGAATATTGGCTTCACTTGGTGCTTTAAGTAGTACTTTAATTTCTCAAAGCCGCCAAACATATTCTATGGGTAAAGACAGATTTTTCCCCGATAGCTTAGCCGAACTCGATACTAAGACTAACCAACCCAGAAATGCTCTATTGATAGGTGTTGGGCTTACAGTATTAATTTTATTGTTTTTTGACCTTAGTTTTATTGCTAAAGCTGCTAACTTTAGTCTTATAATTTCTTTATTACCTGTTTCTTTGGCTTTACGAAAAATATATAAAAATAATCCCTCAAGTCGACCAAAAGAAAAATGGAAAAGGTATTTACCTCATATTACTTTAGTAATAAATTTTGGTCTTTTGATGAGTCTTGGTGTTGTTTCTCTAGCATTTGGTCAACAATTAGCGTTAGTAGGTGCGGCAATATACTTTTTCTATTCTCGTAAAAAGGAAATAAAAGGCAGGGAAGGATTGAATATAGTGCTGGAGTCAAAAAAGAAATTTTCATTCTTTAATACTAACAAGGTAATTGTTACTATGGCGAATCCCGAGACTCAGAAGAATCTATTAATGTTTTCTGATACTCTTCTTGCCAAAAAAGGTGGAGAAGTTGTTGTGTTGGCAATAAAGGATGTGCCTACCAATAAAGATTTCTATGAGGCTTTGTCTGATGCAGGCGAAACATTGGAGATTATTAAAAGAAGTGTCGAGTTAGCAAAGGAGAAAAATATTTTAATTAAACCGATTATTCGTGCATCACGAGATATAGCAAAGGGAATTATTAATGCTGCTGAGGAAGAAAAGAGTAATTTAATTATTATGGGGTTTCCAAAGCATCATAAGGATGGAGATTCCGGAATACTTTATAAAATTATGAAAACATCTAATACCGATGTTATTGCCCTTAATATAAAAACACATAGCGAAGACTTTAAGCCTAAGAGAGTGGGGGTTTATGTTCGTGGTGAGGCAAACCTTAATTTAACTCTTATTTGCGCCACTGCTGTTGCTGAGAAATTCGACTCCAGAGTTATTATAAATACTTACTTGCCTTATGATTATACTATTAAGCAAAAAACTAAGGCTGATAGGCTTATGATTGAAACTTTGCAAGAGTTTAAATCACCGGCACTTTATGATATAAATATTAGTACTAGTCGTTATCCTTATGCTGATTTATTGAATCAATCTGCTAACCTTGATTTGTTGATTGTAGGTGTTGATAGTCTCAAAAGTGATAAAAAGTTTACAGAAAGTCTTCCTTTTAAAATTGCTGATAATGCTGAATGTTCTGTTATTTTGGTTAGAACGGTAAGCAGAATTAAAAAGATTGTAAGTAGCTTATAATATTCATTACTGTAAAGTTGAAGTTTTATGATAATGGATTGTGACTAAACTTTGAATCTGAATCTGAATTACGTATTAGAACTTTGTTTGGCTGGTAGTACATAAAAATTAATCTGCATTGCACTACGCTTTCTTTAAGAAAAATCTTATGTCGAATTTAGATTATTAACTTACTAAACAACAATTTAATTTATTACTGATAATAATGCTGATTCAAAAAAAGTTAGCCTAATAGATTAGTTGATTACTATTCAGGTTTAATAGTAGTAGTTCTATGTTTTTTGCCTCCAAACCATCGCTTCAAGAAAAATTCTTTTTTGTGGTTATTATACCTATCAGCTTGTTTGTAACGGCGTTTCATTTCACGTCTTGTTTTTGGCGATTGAATACTTGCTTGCCTTTGAATAGCTTCCTCATATTTAGCTTGAGCTTCTTCGTCTTTTTCTTTTTGCTTTTTTGCTATTTCCCTTGCATCTCTTTTTCTTTTATACTGATTCTGCCATTTCTTGCAACTATAAGTTGTTGGCAATAATATAATTAGTAAAAAAGCTAATAACCTTGATGTTGTTTTCATATATAATAAAATCCTGATGTGTTTTTTATTAACGAGAAAAAGACTGATTAATTATCTTTATTATCAGGCTTTATAAATTCTATTTCTACATCTTTCCACATCTTTTTTATAGCCTTTAAATTATCTTTGCTTAAAGTGTTTTTAGGGAGTTCAATATATTTCAAATCAGTAAGGTTTTCTACATTCTGCGGTATATAATGCAAAGGATTATTAGCTAAAAGTACATATTCAAGACTCTGTAAATTTCCAAACTCCTCTGGTAATTCTTCAATGTCGTTAAAGCTTAAGTCAATTATTTCCAATGACTCTAAATTTCCGATAGCACCTGGAAGAGAGTTTAGATTATTATTGTTTAAATATAACTCATAAAGGTTTTTTTGATCACCAATACTATTAGGAAGTGTTTTTAATTCACAATTAGAAATATCGAGGCTTTTTAGTTGTTCAATATTTTTAGTAACCTCAAATACTTCTCTTAAGTTCAATTTGTCATTAAAACTTAAATCTAAAGAGCTAAGGTTTTTAAAACGAGATATCTCCGGAGATATAGTTGATAGCTTATTATGTTGAAGAATAATCTCTTCTATAGATTTATTCTGTGAAATAAAGCGGAAAGAAGTATCCCATTCTATTGCTGGATTAGCACTTAAATCAAGTACTGAAAGACCATATAAATTAGCAACTTCAAAGGGGATAGTATCTAAATTTAAGTAGCTTAGATCTAATTCCGAAAGCGATTCAATACTAGCAAGCGGAGTAAAAACCTTTTTTAAGTCGAGATATTTACATCCTGATAAACTAATTGATGTAAGTTCTAAGTTCTTTATATTTTCAGGGATAGTTTTAAGAGGATTAAATCCGACATATAGATATTCAATATTTTGAAATGCTCTGGGGTCGGAAGTGTCGAAGTACAAACTTTCGATATTATTGCTATCGATATACAAAGTTTGAAGTTTACGCATTCTAGCTAATTGAGGAGGTATTTCAGTAAGCTGATTATCGGTAAGGATAAGTTTTTGAACATTTCTGAAACGAGTAATCGTTTTTGGCAGTTTATCTAATCCTTGACTAGATAGGTCTAAAATATATACTTCTGCGGCATTCTTTAATGCTTTGTCAATATTAGTATAAATAGTGGCATCTTCCATTTCTTCTTCCGAAAGTAATTTTGATTGGGAAAAAGATGTTAATGAAGCTATTAAAAATACGATAATAAATGTAGCTTTTGTAAACATAATTCCAGGTATAAGTTTGTCATAAATATGAGGGTAAAAGTAAGAATTTTTCCTTTGTTTGTGTTAGTTTTTTATTTTTTAAATGCAAAACTAAGGTTTTGCAAAAAGAACATAAAAATATAGGGTCGGATATTGAAATTAGAAAGCTTCAGTAAAGCCAATAACCACAGCTCTTGCTTTTTCTTCGCCATACCCGAAATCTATACGTAAGTTAGCTTTGTTTTCGCTATCAACCATAATTCTTAAACCAAAACCGGCTGAGTACCATAAATCACTGAAACTCATTTCGCTATATTTTTCTGCAACTCTACCTGCGCCAGCAAATGCTGTAATGCCAAAAATCGACCAGACAGGCATTCTATATTCTATTTGAAAATCGGCTAAAGTTTTATCTCGTATTGCTCCTAAATAATATCCTCGCATCCGATTTGTTCCTCCCAATTTCCCAAGAGAATAAAAAGGAACTGTACCGGTATTCTGCATAGTATAAAATTGGAAGGCAATTACATGATTATACCATGGATTAAAATATTTTCTTATATCAAGCTGGAAAGATGTATAATTAAATTTACTATTAATATAATTTCCAAAATTTATTATACTGGAAGCAAGGTAAATACCTTTAGTAGGAGTGTATTTGTGGTCTCTTGTGTCGAATCTTACAGCTATTCCAATTCCTGATGATACACCACCATCATATCCGGGATATTTTGTACTATCTAAAAAACTTTGCCGGTTTAGCTTTTCCATCAAAGATTCTACCTTTAAATAATTTTTATATTCTTGAATAACTCCTGCGTATAAGGTTTTAGAATCGTTAATCGCATAAAGTATTTTATTATTAAAAGCTATTCTCTTTGTATTTATTCTTTCAACATCCTCTCTTTTTACGTCGTTACCTACTCCTAAAATATATTGAGGGAATTCAACGTATTCTACACCTCCTTGTAGTACAAGTTTGTTTTGTAATAAATATAAATTACTTCCAAATACAATTTTAAATTGGCCCTCTGTAGAAATAGATACTAATTCGTTAAAGCTTGATACTGTTGATATAGTGTCACCTTTTACCAGTTTAATTAAATTGTACTTTGCAAGACCAAAAAGGGTGCCTGTTTCTGTTGAATATGACACCATAGGGAATGGGAGGATTTTAAATAATTTTTCTGCTTTTTTATTAATTCTATCAAATTTAGATAACGAATCTTCTACTATTGTATCATTCTTTGATAAATATATATCGTAATTTGCCTTAGTATTTAGCGAAACTAGTGCTAATAAAAATAAAAGTATGGTGTTCTTTTGCAAAATAATATTGTTATTTGTATTTGGACAAATATATTGATAATTATTATTAATTATGCTTTGAAGTATTATTTTTTGTATAAACATTCAATTATTATTGAAATTATTTTGCATTTAATTTTCAAAGCTAGTTTTATTTATCTTAGCATTTTTAATCATAAAACTATTTTATTATGTTAATTATTGGAATAGCTGGCGGTTCTGGTTCTGGTAAAACTACGGTAGTAAAGGAAATTACTAAGAGATTGCCAAAAAATTCGGTTGCAGTAATATCTCAAGATTCCTATTATTATGATAATGGCGATCTATCGCCTGAAGAAAAAAAGAAAATAAATTTTGACCATCCTAATTCAATAGAGTGGGAATACTTAATTCAGCATGTGGATCAAATTAAGGAAGGAAAATCTGTTGAAATGCCAATTTATTCTTACTTAACATGTGCCCGTTCCAGTGAAAGTATTACTGTAGAACCTAAAAAAGTTGTAATCATTGAAGGAATTTTGGTTTTGACAAGCAAAGAATTACTCAAACGATTGGATATAATTGTATATGTTGATGCTGATGCTGATGATAGATTAATGCGGATAATAAAACGTGATATGCTAGAAAGAGGTCGTGCTCTTGATCAAGCACTTAATCACTATAATAAATTTGTGAAACCCATGCATTTACAATTTATCGAGCCCACGAAAAGATATGCCAATATTATTATCCCACAAGGTGGTAAGAACCATGTGGGAATTGATATTTTAGCTCATAAAATAAAAGCGAGTATATAATGACTAAAGCAAAACAGCAAGGTTTTGGTACTGCACCGGTTTTTTTTACTGCAATAGCAACTATATTAGGAGCAATATTATTTCTTCGTTTTGGCTGGGCTGTTGGTAGTTTAGGATTTTGGGGAGTTATTTTAATTATCGTTACAGGTCATTTAGTTACTATACCTACTGCGTTGTCATTAAGTGAAATAGCTACAAATCAGAAAGTTGAAGGAGGTGGTGAATACTTTATTATTTCACGTTCTTTTGGACTCAATATTGGAGGAACCATAGGTTTGGCACTATATATGTCGCAAGCCATTAGTGTTGCTTTTTATGTTATTGCTTTTACCGAAGCCTTTCAACCTTTTTTCGAATGGTTTAGTTCTACCTACGGATGGGAGCTTCCTCGTCAGGTGATAAGCCTTCCTACAATGGCGCTATTAGGTATCTTAATTCTTAAGAAAGGTGCTGATATGGGTGTAAAAGCTCTATATTTTGTTGTAGCCATACTATTTGTATCCTTAGTATTATTTTTTCTTGGCACTACAGACTATTCTGCTAATAATAATTTCGATATTCTAAATTTTGATTTTAGAAATATGGATAAATTCTTTGTTGTTTTTGCAATTATATTTCCGGCATTCACCGGAATGACAGCAGGAGTGGGACTTTCTGGAGATTTAAAAGACCCTAAAAAATCTATCCCTTGGGGGACAATTTCAGCTACTTTTATTGGAATGATAATTTACTTATTTATAAGCTGGAAATTTACTATTTCTGCTAGTCCTGAGGACCTTATGGGAGATCAATTAATAATGAGCAGGATAGCTATTGGTGGAGTTTTTGTTATTCCATTGGGTTTGGCAGCGTCAACAATTTCTTCTGCTTTGGGTTCAGTGATGGTTGCTCCACGTACATTACAAGCTTTAGCCATTGACAAATCACTTCCTTTTAATATAGGAAATTCTTTCTTGTCGAAGGGAAAAGGAGAAAAAAATGAACCTTTCAATGCTAGTGTCATTACTATCATTATAGCATTTGTTTTTGTAGCCGTTGGTAATGTTAATGCTGTTGGTAAAATTATTTCTATGTTTTTCATGATTACCTACGGCTCATTAAACCTTATTTCGTTTTTGTATCATTATGGAGCTGATCCTTCATATCGTCCTTCCTTTCGTACATATAGTCTACTAAGTTTGTTTGGATTTATTGTGAGTGTTTGGTTAATGTTTAAGATGGACTTCCTATATACAGTGGTTGCTTTAGTAGCAATGACATTGATGTATATTTTGATTTCGAAAACACATAAAAACAGGTCGGGTTTAGAGTCTATCTTTCAAGGGGCTGTTTATCAACTTAGTATGAAATTAAAATTGTTTATTCAACGTTCTAAAAAGGCAAAAGGTGCAAATAGTTGGCGTCCTGCAGCAGTTTGTGTTTCATCAGATTCGTTTCAAAGAGAAAAGGCTTTTGATTTGCTGAGTTGGATTTCATATAAATATGGTTATGGAACATATATTCATCTTATTAAAGGATATTTTAAATCAGAAACATATTACAAAGCCAATAAAATAAAGGAAAGTCTAATTTCAAAAACAGATGATAAAAAACATAATGTTTTTGTTGATACCATGATTTCTCCCTCTTATACTTCAGCAATAGCACAAATTGTTCAGCTCCCCGGTATCTCCGGAATGGAAAATAATATGGTAATTTTCGAATATTATAAAGATGATATTAAAAGCCTTGAACAGATTTTAGAAAATTATCAGATTGTAAGAGATGCTCAACATGATATTTGTATTCTTAGAAGCTCAAATGATAAAATTAATTTTAAGAATGGTATTGATATTTGGGTTAATCAACGTGATGTTGATAATGTAAATCTTATGATTTTACTGGCATATGTAATTCTTGCTCATCCTGATTGGCGTAGAGCAAAAGCAAAGGTGTATTTTTTATCAGGGGTTAAAGATAATGAAGTGAGTAAAACCAAATTACTTGACTTAATTAGGCAAGGAAGAATACCAATGTCAGAAAAAAATATTGAAGAAGTAGTTGTGCCGGAAAATGTTGATATTTATGATATTATAAATGAAAAATCAAAAGAGGCCGGTCTTACTATTATGAGTTTTAATGAAGAGTCCTTTCAAAATAATAGAGATAGATTATTTACTTCTTTTGAAGACTTATCAGATATACTTTTTGTTAATAATTTAAATTCGATATAAGATTTATCTCATAGAAAGCTAATAATATACTGAATTTATTTTTAGGAATTATGAAATTATGCCGGATTATTCACAAATAATCCAAGTTAATATCGTTTTTTAGTACTATTGACTTTTGCCCCTATACTTCTACAAAATTGTTCGTATTATCCCGTCCTTTATATATTTAAGTCGCCTGGTAACTAATTAACCGAAGCCATAAGCAAATCTTTGGTCGAGCTTAGGCCACCCACGGACATTCTTTAGATATTTTATGAAATCTTTTAAATCTTTTAGTATATTTGACATTCAATAAATCACAAAAGGTGAATAAAAGAAACGCTATAAACTTAACCTCTCATTTACAGCACAATAGCAAATGCAAAAGGTTATAATATAATAAATATATACGCACCTTGGGGTGGGTATATACGGTAGTTATCCTCAAAATAAAATCCACTAACTCAAAGGAGAAAAATTATCGAAAAAATTAATAAAACCATGAATATACAGTTAAAGTCAGTTCCAACGCCATGCGTTTTGCTAATCGCCAAAACGCTCCCCTAGAAAAGAGACGGGGAGCTTTGCAATTAAATCAGAGGATAACAAAAGAGATATTCCATGCCGAG
>JAMOQI010000067.1 GCA_027064095.1 Bacteroidales bacterium
TTATAGAGATGTTGAAAATTTTAAAAGCACAATTCCCTGATTTAGAAATGGTTGTTGGAAATGTTGCAACAGCTCAAGCTGCTAAAGATCTTGTAAATGCTGGTGCTGATGCCGTTAAAGTTGGGATTGGTCCTGGTTCTATTTGTACTACCAGAATTGTTGCCGGTGTTGGTTATCCGCAATTAAGTGCAGTGATGAATGTTGCCAATGTTCTTAAAGGATCAGGTGTCCCTGTTATTGCTGATGGAGGAATTAGGTATAGTGGTGATATTGTAAAGGCATTGGTAGCCGGAGGTAACACTGTTATGTTAGGTTCTTTGTTTGCCGGTGTTGATGAAGCTCCTGGCGAGACAATAATTTATGAGGGTAGAAAATTTAAGACCTATAGAGGAATGGGTTCTGTTGAAGCAATGCAACAAGGTTCAAAAGACAGATATTTTCAAGATGCTGAAGATGATATTAATAAATTGGTTCCGGAAGGTATTGTGGGGAGAGTTCCCTATAAAGGTACACTCTCAGAGAATATACATCAGTTGGTTGGTGGTTTGAGGGCAGGAATGGGTTATTGTGGGGCAAAAGGTGTGGAAGAACTAATGGATGCGAAATTTGTTAGAATATCGGCTGCTGGAATGGTTGAAAGCCATCCTCATGATATTACAATTACTCGTGAAGCTCCTAATTATAGTAGATAACAATGTATCATTATTACAATTAACATATTGTTGATAATATTTAATTGTTTTATTCGTTTGTAGAAAGCTTTTTAAAGCTAATAAGAGTTTATATAATTGACAGATAAAGAATTTAAATTTAGATAGATTATGAGAAAATTAATTTTTGTTTTTCTTCTTATGCCGGTTTTGGTGTTTTCACAAAAACAGAATAAAACACTTTTGACTATAGATAATCAGTCTTTTAGTAAGGATGAGTTTATGTATGTCTATAATAAAAACAATTCAAATCCCGCAAGTGTTGATAAGAAATCCATCAACGAATATTTGGATTTATATATTAATTTCAGATTAAAGGTTAAAGAGGCTGAAGACAGAGGAATGGATACAACTATGGCTTTTAAAAGGGAGCTAAAAGGATATAGAGATCAATTAGCAAGACCATATCTTACCGATAAGTCTGTAGACTCTAATATTCTTAAAGAAGCTTATGAAAGACTGCAATGGGACATAAGAGCAAGTCATATAATGATAGCTGTTGATGAAGATGTTTCAAAAAATGATACAGTTGCGATTAGCGCATATAAAAAACTTTTAGATATAAGAAAGAAAATATTAAACGGTGCTGATTTTGCTGAAATGGCTAAAAAGTATTCCGATGACCCTTCAGCAAGAGATATGCCTGCAAGTAGATATAGAGGAGCTCATAAAGGTAACGGTGGAGACTTGGGATATTTTACTGCTTTCTACATGGTTTATCCTTTCGAAACAGCAGCTTATAATACTCCTGTTGGTGAAATAAGTATGCCTGTTAGAACAAAATATGGGTATCATATTATTAAAGTTACAGATAAAATACCTGAGTTAGGTAAGATTGAAGTGAAACATATTAATGTTAAACCTAAATCGGAATCAGAAGCTGATAAATCTAAGGCGTTATCAAAGATTAAAGAAATTCAGGCTAAGATAAATTCAGGAGAATTGAGCTTTGAGGAGGCTGCCAGACAATATTCAGATGATAAAGGATCAATAGAAAAAGGAGGATTATTACCTGCCTTCGAAGTTAGTAGAATGGTGCCTGAGTTTATAAAAGCAATTTCAAAGTTGAAAGTAGATGAAGTTTCAGAACCGGTATTTACTGAGTATGGTTGGCATCTTATTAAACTGGTTCGATTGATTAAAATCCCATCTTTTGAGGAATATCTTCCAACAATTAAGTCAAAAGTATCACGAGATAGTCGCTCAAATATAAGCCAGGAAGCCGCGATAAATAAATTTAAGAAAGAGTATAAGTTTAAGGAATATCCTAAAAATTTAACTGCTTTTTATTCCGTAATAGATTCTTCTATTTATATCAATTCTTGGTCCGCTGATAAAGCTATTGGTCTTACAAAAGTTCTTTTTAAATTGGATGGAAAGAAATATTATCAAAAAGATTTTGCTAAATATATTGCTTCAAATCAAGCAATGAAACATAAAGGTACTTTGAGGTATTTTACTGATAAAATGTATAATAAATGGGTTGATAAAATTGTATTGGATTATAAAGATTCTAAGTTAGAGTCAGAAAATTTAGATTTTAAAATGTTAGTACAGGAATACCATGATGGAATTTTACTTTTTGCAATCAGTGATACTGAAGTTTGGGGTAAAGCAATTAAAGATAGTGCCGGATTGGCTAAATTTTACGAAGACAACAAGCAGAAATATATGTGGAAAGAGAGGGTTGATGCATCTCTTTATAAGTGTGCTAATGATTCAGTTGCACAGCTCGTTAAATCATGGTTGACAAAAGGATATTCTTTGGACTCCATTATGAGGATGGCAAATCATAAATCAGCATTGAATTTAAGATACGAGAAAGGTAAGTTTGAAGCGGGTGATAATACGGTTGTTGATGAATTAGACCATAAGAAAGGAATTTCCAATATTGTTAAGTCAGGTAAAAGCTATGTGGTGGTTTTAATAAATGAAATATTACCACCTCAACCTAAATCTCTTAATGAAGCGAGAGGATTAATAACAGCAGATTATCAAAATTATCTTGAAGAGAAATGGGTAGAGAAGCTTCATAAAGACCATACAGTTATTGTTAATAGAGAATTATTAAATTAGAAATATTGAAAACTATTCTTCCCATATTTGTATTTTTGCTCATTCTTGCTTCTTGTAGCTTTAATAATGAAGAGGGTGATATTATTGCTAGTGTTTATGATAAAAATCTTTATGCTGAAGATGTTGTTGGGATAGTTCCGGAAGGTGCTAATCCTATTGATAGTGTAAAAATTGTTAAAGATTTTGTCAATCAATGGGTAAAGAAACAGGTTGTTTTACATAAAGCACTAAATAATGACTATATCTTGGCTTCTGAGAGTAAGGAAATGGAGCGAAAGGTTGAGGATTATAAGAATACTTTGATTATATATCAATATCAGAGACATCTTGTTGATCAAAAATTAGATACTGTTGTTAGTTATCAAGAGATTGAAGATTATTATAATAATCATACAAAAGAATTTACACTAAAGGGAGATATTGTCCAGGTAGCCTATGTGAAGTTTAATAATGATTTTAAGAACATTAAACCGGTAAGAAAGCTTTTCAAAGACTATAATCCGGATAATTTAAGTAAAATTAAGAAGATTGCGGAGGGTAAATCGGCTAACTATTTTCTTGATGATGAAACATGGATTTTGTTTTCTGATTTGAAGAAAGAAATCCCTATTAAAACATATAATAAGAATTTGTTTTTTAAAAATAATAAGTATATAGAATTGAAGGATTCACTCTATACTTATATGCTTAGAATTAATAATTATAAAATTGAAGACAGTGTTTCTCCATTGGCTTTTGAGTATGATAACATCAGATCATTGATAATCAATATACGCAAAATGGAGCTTATTGACAAAATGGAGGAAGATGTTTTTAAAGAGGCACAAGAACAAGGTGCTATTAAAATCGTAGATTAGGTTGTTAGTTGATTTGAAACTACTAACCAATATTAAATTAGATACATGAAAAATTTATTAAGTACAGTAAGAACAGCAGGAATATTATTAGTATTTATTTTTAGTTTTATTGCTTTTCAAGGGCACTCGCAAGGAAAAATTATTGATAAAGTTGTTGCCATAGTAGGAGGTAATGAAGTTTTGTATTCTGATGTTGAAAATCAATATATGCAATATTTAATGCAAGGCTATACTACTAATGGACGAGCTATTAGATGCGAAATATTTGAGCAGATACTTTTTGCTAAACTTTTACTTAATCAGGCACAATTGGATAGTGTTGATGTTTCTGACGAACAAGTAGAGGGTGAATTGGACCGTCGATTGAGATATTTTATTTCTCAAATAGGTTCTCAAGAAAAATTAGAACAATATTATAATAAAAGTATTTTAGAAATTAAAAATGACCTTCGTTCAACAATTCATGACCAGATGATGTCGGAGCAAGTAAAGAATAATATTACTAAAGATGTTACTATCACTCCCTCAGAAGTTCGGGAATTTTATAAAAGTATACCTAAAGATAGTGTTCCTTTAATTAGTTCAGAGTATCAGTATTCTAGTATTATAATAGTTCCGAAAGTAAGAAAAGAAGAGAAGGAATATGCTCGTAAAAAACTTGAAGGAATACGAAAAAGAATACTGGATGGAGAGAGCTTTGAATCTATGGCTAGGATATATTCCGAAGATCCGGGTTCTGCTATGAAGGGTGGAGAATTAGGAGAATTTAGCCGTGGTGTAATGTATCCTGAGTTCGAAGCTGCTGCTTTTGCTCTTCAACCCAACGAAGTAAGTAATATTATCGAGACCGAAGCAGGTTACCATATCCTCAAATTAATTAAACGTAAAGGAGACTTTATTAATGTACGTCACATACTTATCAAAACTAAGGTATCTCCTTTGTCTTTGCAGCTTGCAATGGATAAAATGGATAGTGTTTATCAGCTTGTTTCTTCCGGAGTGATGACTTTTGAATCTGCAGCATTACGCTTCTCTGATGACGATAGCAAGTTCAGTGGAGGTGTTGCTATTAATCCCAAAAGTGGCAGTAATGTTTTCGCCCCCGAAGATATAGATAAAGAATTGTTCTTTAAACTTGAAAAGATGAATGTTGGTGAATTGGCGAAACCTTCGATGTATGATAAAGATAGGGATGTGAAGGCCATAAGAATTGTTAGATTAGATAAAAGAACAGAACCACACAGGGCAACCTTAGAGAAGGATTATGATAAAATTCAGAATTTGGCCTTGGAAAATAAAAAGTCAGAAGCCATCAGTAATTGGATACAAGAAAAGTCAAAGAAAACATACATTATTATTCTTGATGATGACCTTAAGAAGTGTAAGTTTAATTATAAATGGGAGTAAGAATGCAGGATAATTATAAAAATGAAAAGGAGGCTTTTGAATCTCTTATGCAGAAATTCCAATTGCTTAAAGCAGAGATTGGAAAAGTAATCATTGGGCAAGATGATGTTGTCAAAGGTTTATTAATTTCTATTTTTAGTAATGGTCATTGTCTTTTGGTAGGAGTTCCCGGTCTGGCTAAAACATTAATGGTAAATACTTTATCACAAGCTCTGGGGCTTGATTTTAAGAGGATACAATTTACTCCTGATTTGATGCCTTCTGATATTCTTGGTACTGAAATTTTAGATGAAAATAGGAAGTTTAAATTTATTCAAGGACCAATTTTTTCAAATATTATTCTTGCTGATGAGATTAATAGAACTCCACCAAAAACTCAGGCTGCACTTCTTGAAGCAATGCAAGAGCGAAATGTTACTGTGGCAGGCAATGAGTATTCTTTGGATAAACCTTTTTTTGTGTTGGCAACACAAAACCCAATTGAACAAGAAGGAACTTATCCTTTGCCGGAAGCACAGCTCGACCGCTTTATGTTTAATTTAGTGCTAGATTATCCTTCTCTTGAACAAGAGTTAGATATTGTGAAAGGTACCACAGGAATGGCTGTTCAGGAAGTTAATAAAGTAGTCTCTGGCAATGAAATTTTGTATTTTCAAGAACTAATTCGTAAATTGCCGGTTGCAGATAATGTTTATGAGTTTGCTGTAAAATTGGTGCATTCTACAAGACCTAATACCAGTAGAGCCCACGATTATGCTAATAAATATCTACTTTGGGGTGCAGGCCCACGTGCCTCACAGTATTTAATAATTGCAGCAAAAGTACATGCTGCATTTTCCGGTAAGTATTCTCCGGATATTGAAGATGTTAAAACTGTCGCAATACCGGTCTTGAGGCATAGAATAGTTAAAAATTACAAAGCTGAAGCTGATGGTTTTACTGTCGAAAGTTTAATAGATAATTTTGTTTCAGCATTATAATTTATAACTTTAGCTCAAATATTTTGCTACAATTGGAATCCTCCGTCCCATTCCAAAAGCTTTAGATGAAACACGTAAAATTGGTGGAGTTTGATATCTTTTGTGCTCATTGGTATTTACCATTTTTAAAACTCTTTTAACAATAGCTTTGTCATATCCTTTTGATATTATCTCATCAGGCCCAATTCTATTTTCAATATATTCGTATAGAATAGCATCCAAAATATCATAATCAGGAAGAGAATCGCTGTCTTTTTGATCTGGTCGAAGCTCTGCTGATGGAGGCTTAGTTATGGTGTTCCAAGGAATAACTTCCTCATCTTTATTGATAAATCTTGCCAGTTTGAAAACATCTGTTTTATATACATCTCCCAAAACAGATAAACCACCATTCATATCTCCATATAGAGTCCCATAACCTACGGCAGCTTCACTTTTATTAGAAGTGTTAAGTAAAATATTTCCGAATTTGTTAGAAAAAGCCATTAATAGTACTCCTCGTATTCTTGCTTGTAAATTCTCCTCTGCAATATTAAATTCCAATCCTTTGAAAAATGGAGATAGAGATTTTTCAAAGGATTCATATATGCTTTTGATAGGGATGATATAATCTTTTATGCCAATATTTTTTGCTAAATCTTCAGCGTCTTTAATAGAATGATCTGAAGAGTATTGTGAAGGTAATAAAACAGCTTCAACGTTTTCTTTGCCTAGTGCCCTTTGTGCTAATACTAACGTAACAGCTGAGTCAATTCCTCCCGATAAACCTAAAATAGCTTTCTTGAAACCTAGTTTGCCAAAATAATTTTTTATTCCCATTACTAAAGCATCATGTATTAACTCTATTTTTGAAAAAGATTTCTGCACTTCCGGGGTTCTGACAGATATCTCAGATGTGTCAAATTCAAGATAGTCTTCTTTAAAATAGTCCAATTCTTCTACTATCTCTCCTTTAGCATTTATAATCAACGAACCTCCATCGAAAAGTAACTCTGTTTGGGCACCTACATGATTAACATAATATATTGGTAAGTTGTACTTTATAGCATTCTTCTTTAATACATCAATTCTAATTTTTGATTGTTCGTAATTAAAAGGAGAAGCGGCAATATTGATTATGAAATCTGGATTTTGTGATATTAATTCATCCATTGGATTTATAGAATACATTGGAATATCATCAACATTCCATAAGTCTTCGCAAATAGTTAAAGCAATCTTTTTATCCTGATATTCAATAATATTAAAATCTTTGTTTTGTTCGAAATATCTGTATTCATCAAAAATATCATAGGTAGGGAGGAGGGTCTTGTTTACTTTATGCACTACTTTTCCATTATTTAAAAACCAAGCTGAATTAAATAAACGCTTACCTTTGTTAGAAGTATTATTGCTTGGTGCTCCTACAATTGCAGCTATGCCAATACAGTGCTTCGCTATTTTGTTTATTGAAGATTCACATTTTCTTATAAAATCATCAAATTCAAGAAAATCTCTTGGCGGATATCCGGATATTGATAGTTCTGAAAATATTATTAAATCAGTATTATTTGATTTAGCTTTGTTGATGTCTTTTATTATCTTATCCTCATTGAAATCAAAATTGCCAATATGATAATTTAATTGAGAGATTGCTATCTTCATTATTGTTGTTTTATATAAAAAATGAGCCTCATACATACTCGACGAAGCCCATAATATTTTCTAATTCAATTGTTTTAAAATAAAAATCCAGCGGTTAAGGATATTTTTTTAAAAAAAGCAGACTCTTTAGCCTTAGTTATTTTGTTTTCGTTACTTAATGCATTTGTTAGGCCGTTGTCAAATCCTAAACTTGCGTACGCAGAGAAAGTTTGACTAATAGCATATTCTGCACCTAATGCAAAACTAAAAGATAGTCTGTAGAAGGATGTGTAATCTTTCATCTCAACATCTTCACTTGTAAGAGTTTTTGAGGGATTACCGTAAACGAAATTATCATCAGCAAAACTGCTAACTCTAAAATCATGTCTTACTCCCAGTTGTGCAAAGTAGGTGAAATATCCCATTTGATTGGTTTTAAGCTTTAATAATGTAGGAATCTCTATAAAATTTACCCTATAAGCTCTACTCCTCATCCCCATAACATTGTTGTTATTACTAATCTCAGCAGAGTCTTCATAAATTATTTTACCTCCCAGGCTATTGAATGCTATCCCTGTAGAGACGGTGTAATTCTTAGTAAAATTATAATCTACTAATAAACCATAAGAATATCCTATTCTATTACCATCACTCTCATAATCTGTAGTTTTTGGTTGTAACCAGCTAGAACCAATATTTCCATAAATACCAAGTCTTACTGCTCTAAATGTGCTTTCAGGAACATAATTATCTGCTGCTACACTCTTTGATTTTATTTCTGTTGTATCGGTTTGTGCATTTGTATATCCTATTGAGCCGATTACGACTAATAAAGATATTATTAATTTGTTTAATTTCATTTTAATTAGTTTAAATAATTATAATTTAAAAAATGTCTTAACTTTATAACAATATTAGTATAAACGATAAATTTATTCAATAAGTATTTTTGACAATTGAATATTGTATATGTTTAAGTTTGCGAAAATAATAAGAATATTTATTATCAATCAAATATTTCACTAAAATCACTAAGATATTTAATATTATTATTGTTATTTTATTAATATATTTAAATAGGAAGTTTTCATTTCAGAATATTATCAATACTTATTGAATTCTTGAGTTTTGAAGAATTCCTATTAATAAATTTACTAAGAGATAATTAGAAATAAAAAAAATAAAAAAAAAGTGCTTATGAATATTAAATTATTATATCTTTGCAGTCCGAAATTAGAATTTATAATAAATTAAAATTTTATAGAAATGACAAAAGCAGAAATCGTAGCAGAGATTGCTAACAAGACTGGAATTGAGAAAATTGCTGTTCAATCAGTAGTAGAAACTTTTATGGATACTCTTAAAGGTGCAATGATCAATGGTGAAAATGTTTATTTACGTGGTTTTGGTTCTTTTATTATTAAAGAGAGAGCAGAAAAAACTGGTAGAAATATTTCAAAAAATATTACAATTAAAATTCCAGCACACAAAATCCCAGCTTTTAAACCAGCTAAAACTTTTGTAACTGACGTTAAAGAAAATTTAAAATAATTTAAAACTTTAGTTATGCCAAGTGGTAAAAAGAGAAAAAGACATAAGATGTCTACTCACAAACGTAAGAAAAGATTACGTAAGAATCGTCACAAGAAGAAATAATTTGTTTTTGTGATAAAAAAGAAATACAATTACACGCTCCACAATATTGGACGTGTAATTGTTTCTGTTTTAAACCTTTTGGTTTTAATATCTAACCTGTAGCCAAATAATTTTAATAAGGTGAAAGGTGTTATCAAATCTCTCCTGCATTGTTTTCGAATCTGAGTTATATCTCAGAAATGCATAGAGAAGTAATTAATAACTCTATGCAAGTTATTAATTTAAAATAAATTACCGTGAGCAAAGATCTAATTATCAATGTAAACCCTCAAGAGGTCTCCATTGCCCTTTTAGAAGACAAGCAACTTATGGAGATTCATAATGAGAAGCTTGATAATAATTATAGTGTCGGTGATTTATACCTTGGAAAGGTAAAAAAAATTACTCCGGGATTAAATGCAGCATTTGTTGATGTTGGGTACGAAAGAGAAGCATTTTTGCATTATCATGATTTAGGTCCCAGAGTTCGTTCGTTAAATAAGTTTGTTAAGATTGTAAACAATTCTAAAAAGGCCAATATACAACTTAAAGATTTTAAATTTGAACCAGAGATAGTAAAAACAGGTAAAATACAGGATGTGTTATCTGTTAATCAAAATATCCTAGTCCAAGTTGCAAAAGAGCCTATTAGTTCTAAAGGACCAAGAATTACTACAGAAATTGCATTCCCGGGAAGATATGTTGTCTTAGTACCTTTTTCAAATCGAGTTTCTGTTTCTCAGAAAATAAAAGATTTTGAAGAACGTAATCGTTTAAAAAGACTTGTAACAAGTATTCGACCAGCAAATTTTGGTATTATTGTTAGAACCATAGCACAAAATAAGAAAGTTGCAGAGTTATTGGCAGATATAGAATCATTACTTGAAAAGTGGGAGCAAGCAATTGTAAAATTGGCAGATGCTAATCCTCCTGTTAAAATTCATGGAGAGCTTGGTAGATCATCTACTATTTTAAGGGACCTTTTGAATTCTGAATTTAATAGCATTGTTGTTGATGATGCTAAGATGGCAAAAGAATTAAAGGATTTTATTTCCACATTCGCTCCGGATAAAATGGATTTGGTTAAGAAATATACTGGTAAGACGCCTATTTTTGAATACCACAATGTTGACAAACAAATTAAAAGTTCTTTTGGTAAGAAAGTGAATATGAAATCAGGCGCATATCTGATTATTGAACACACCGAAGCTATGCATGTTATTGATGTTAATAGTGGCCACAGACTTAAAAAAGAACTTAACCAAGAAGCAGGCGCCTTTGAAACAAATCTTGTGTCAGCAAAAGAAATTGTAAGACAATTGCGACTTAGAGATATGGGAGGGATTATTGTTGTTGATTTTATCGATATGGTTGATAAAGAAAATCGTAGAAAATTATACGATTATCTTAAAGCCGAGATGAAGTCTGATAAAGCTAAACATACTATTCTTCCTGTTACTAGATTTGGGCTTATTCAAATTACCAGGCAGAGAGTGCGTCCTGAAATGGAGATTGAAATACTGGAGAAATGTCCTGTTTGTCAGGGAAGCGGTGAAGTAAAAGCTTCTATTCTTATCGTTGATGATATAGAAAATATTATACGTTTTCTAATACAGGAGCAAAACGAGTCTCATATAGAACTTAGGGTTCATCCGTTTCTGCATGCTTTTCTTACCAAAGGTATTTTCAATTATAAATGGAAGTGGCTTAAGGAGTTCCATAGATGGATAAGAATAAGTAAAGTTAGTTCTTATCATTTTCTTGAATATCACCTCTTTAACAAAGAAGGTGATGAAATTAAAATATAGCTCTATTTGCAAGAGCATTACGACACTATAATTATTATAAGGTCATTCTCAATATGAGGATGACCTTTTTTGTTTTCTGTCAATTATATTATGTCTTAAGCTTAAAGAAGTGTTATATTTGCATGATATTTTTTAATACTTTAAGTAGATTTATTAATTGGATAAACCGGATAAATATTGGAACTTTGTTTTACAATTAAAAAGATATTGTAACTATCAGGAAAGATGTACAGCTGAAATTAATAGGAAAATGTTTCAACTTGATGTGCCAGTCGAGTGGCAAAGCGAAATATTGGATTATCTGATAGAAAATAATTTGCTTAATGAAAAGAGATTTGCAATTTCTTATTCTATAGGAAAAATAAGAAATAATTATTGGGGTAAGCAAAAGATATTAGCTAGCTTAAAGCAAAAGAAAATAGACACCTCTTTAATAAATGAGGCTTTTAAGTTTGTCGATGATGAAGAGTATTTATCTATTCTTAGACATATAATGAATATCAAAATAGGCAAGATTGGTGATATAAGCATTGATAAAAATAAGAAGAAATTGCTTAATTATGCACTACAGAAAGGATTTGAGTCAAGTCTTATTTGGCAAGTTATAAAAGAGATAGAATTAAATAATAAATATGGTAACTAAAGATAATATAAAAGAAATTGGTAAAAGGATAGATGCCTTGAGGGGGTATCTTTGACCTTGATCGTAAAAAGGTAGAAATTGAAGAGGAAGAATTAAAAACTCAAGACCCTTCATTTTGGGATGATCCAAAAGCGGCAGAGTTGATTCTACGTCAAATAAAAGAAAAAAAATCATGGATAGATAAATTTGAAGATGCTTATACTTGTCATGAGGATACAGAAGTGTTGATGGAGTTCTACGAGATGAATGAGGCCAGTGAGGATGAACTTGAAAAGCAATATGCTGAATTAGTACACAAAGTTGAAAATCTTGAATTGCTAAATATGCTTGGTGCTGAGAGTGACCAGTTTGGTGCAATACTACAAATAAATCCGGGTGCCGGAGGAACTGAAAGTCAAGACTGGGCTTCTATGCTAATGCGTATGTATTTACGCTATGGTGAAAGGAAGAACTATAGAGTAAAGATTGTAGATATGCAAGAAGGAGAAACTGCTGGTATTAAGTCTGTAAGTATTGAGTTCGAGGGAGAGAATGCCTTTGGTTTTTTAAAATCTGAAAATGGAGTTCATAGACTTGTGAGAATTTCTCCTTTTGATTCTGCCAATAGGCGACATACATCCTTTGCTTCCGTTTATGTTTACCCTATAGTAGATGATGCTATTCAAATTGACGTTAATCCTGCTGACCTTTCATGGGATACTTTCCGCTCTAGTGGACCTGGCGGACAGCATGTTAATAAAACAGAATCTGCCGTTAGATTACGCCATGAACCTAGTGGTCTTGTTATTGAATGTCAAGAAACCAGATCGCAATTAAAGAATAGAGAAAAAGCCATTAAAATGCTTAAATCTCAACTCTATGAAATAGAGCTTAGACGAAAACAGTCTGAGCAACAACAAATAGAAGATGGGAAAATGAAAATAGAATGGGGCTCACAAATACGTTCTTATGTTATGCATCCTTATAAACTTGTTAAGGATGTTCGGACATCTTGGGAGACATCCAACGTTCAGGCTGTTTTGGATGGTGATATTGATGATTTTATTAAAGCTTATCTTATGAAGTTTGGAGGACAATAACGACATGATTTATATGTAACAAAATCACATGTTTAACGTTTTAATATTAAATTTTTATTATGAGAATAGCATTTTTTGGATTGCAGTTTTATGAAAAATATCTTCCTACATATCAGTTGATGATAGATAAGTTGGAGAAAGTTAATTGTCAACTGCTTTTTAATGAGAGTTTTTATAAAATGGCTTCCACTAAAGTGAAGTTTAAAAGTGAAGTGAAAGTTTATTCCAAACCAAAAGATATTGTGGAGCAACCTGATGCTTTTATAAGTGTTGGAGGAGATGGAACTTTTCTCGATGCAATTACTTTTGTTGGTGATTCAGGAACACCAATATTAGGAATAAATATGGGGCGATTGGGTTTTCTTTCTTCTGTCTCGCATTTAGATGCTGAAAAGGCTATTGATTCTCTTATTAATAATAAATATATTTCTGAAAAAAGAGCATTGTTGACTTTACATACTGATAATAACCTTTTCGGTGAGTTTAATTATGCTCTTAATGAAATTACAATTCAGAAGAAAGATCATCTTTCTATGATTGTAATTCATGTTTATATTGATGGTTTATTTTTAAACTCATATTGGTCTGATGGCTTATTGATTTCAACGCCAACGGGTTCAACCGCATATGCTCTTTCCGTGGGGGGGCCAATTGTAGTTCCTGGATCTGAAAATTTTATTATTTCTCCTATAGCACCCCATAACCTGACTGTTAGGCCGATTGTTATTCCAAACAATAGCACAATTAAACTTAAAGTACAGGGGCGTTCGAGTTCCTTTTTAGTTGGATTAGACTCACGATTTGAAACTATCGACTCTTCGATAGAATTATTGGTTAAGAGAAGTGATTTTAATATTAATCTTATACAAATTGGCAACAGAAGTTTTTTTGATACTATTAGAGATAAATTAAATTGGGGGTTGGATATAAGAAATTGATAATTAGTGATATATCAATATTGTTAATAAACTAAAATTACTTACTTTTGCATTTATTGACTATAGGCAATATTTAGCAGCATTTATTGTTTTTATAACTATAACTAGATATTATGAAGAAGATTTTTTTATCATTTTTGGTTTTTATATTTAGCCTTGGCGTTAAGGCGCAAACTCATGAGATAGGACCTTTCCTTGGGGTTTCTTATTATATGGGTGATTTGGTTCAATCAAGGTTCTTTAGTACGCCTGGATATAATTTTGGCGTTAATTATCGTTATAATATGAACAACCGTTTTGCAGTAAAATTGGCTGTTCATTATGGCCAAATAGCTGGAGATAGTAAAAACAATAAAAAGAATTTACGATACAAAAATCTTAGTTTTCATTCTTCATTATTAGATTTTGAAGGAAGCCTGGAGATTAATTTCCTCGAATATATGCCAGGAAGTACAAAACATCGTTTTACTCCGTATATATTTGGTGGCTTGGCAATTTTTAGGTTTAATCCAAAGGCAGATTATCAGGGTAATGAATATGAGCTGCAAATTTTAGGAACAGAAGGTCAGGGACTTACAGCATATCCCGATAAGCAACCATATAAGCTGACATCCTTTGCAATTCCTTTTGGCTTTGGTTTTAAGTTTAATGTGTCGAAAAGGGTTAGTCTTGGTTTAGAATGGGGAATGAGAAAAACTTTTACTGATTATTTAGATGATGTTAGTACAAGATACCCTGATCCGGCTTTAATTTATGCTGAGAAAGGAGCTGCCGCTGCTGCTTTAAGTAATCGTGTTTACGAACAACAAGCACTTGATGCTGGTTTGAATATTGCTATTGGAGCTAATGGAATCCCTGTTAATCAGACTGATTTTAAAACATATATGGAAATGCAGAAGACCTATGCTGGTGGTCAAAGAGGTAGTGAGGATAAGGATTGGTACGGTATTGCTGGTATTACTATTACTTTTAAAATTATTGGTCCTAAGAAGGGAAGTTGCCCGGCATATCAAAGACATAATTATTTTAAAGAATATATTAGATAATTTTGCGTTGGTAAGCAATAATTTACTTCATCAAACTATGAGTTTTAAAGAGAAAATAGATTTAAATAAGTTACCAAAGCATATTGCCATAATAATGGATGGTAATGGGAGATGGGCTAAACAAAAAGGCAAGATGAGAGTATTTGGCCATCAAAATGGAATAAAATCTGTTAGAGAAATGATAGATGGTGCTGGTGAAATAGGAGTGAATTATATTACTTTATATGCTTTTTCAAAAGAAAACTGGCAAAGACCTAAATATGAAGTCGAGGCTCTAATGAATTTGATGCTTAGCTCAATAAATAGAGAAGTTAAGAGCTTACATAAGAATAATGTTCGTCTAATGGCAATTGGTGATTTAGGTAATTTGCCGAAGAAAAATCAAGTGGAACTTCAGAAAGCAATAGATTATACTAAAGATAACACTGGACTTACTTTAGTGCTTGCTCTTAGTTATGGCTCAAGATGGGAGATTATTCAAGCTGCAAAGAGTTTGGCAATTAAATATAAAAATAATGAAATTGATGAAAGCTATTTTAATGAGGCTAACTTTCAGAATGAACTAAATACCCATAATATACCTGAGCCAGAATTGATGATTAGGACTAGTGGCGAAATGAGAATTAGTAATTTTTTACTGTGGCAATTAGCTTATTCTGAACTTTATTTCAGTGAAAAATTGTGGCCGGATTTTAAAAAAGAGGACTTATTTGAGGCTATTGTAGACTATCAAAATAGAGAAAGAAGATTTGGAAAAACAAGTGAACAAATTCAAAAAAGCTGAAATGTTTAAAAAGCTTATAATTTTAATATTAGTGCTATTGAGTACTAAAGCAGCATTTCCTCAAGTACAACTCTTTGAGGAGAAAGTAGATTATACTTCACCAAAAGAGTATTACATTGGCGGAATAACTATTTCTGGAGTTAAATATCTTGATAATAATGTACTTATTATGATATCTGGTCTTAGTGTTGGAGATAAAATATCCGTTCCTGGGGATGAAATAGCAAAAGCAATTAAAAGGCTGTGGAAACAAGGCCTTTTTGAGAATGTTGAGATTTCTTATACAAAGATTCAAGGTGATAAGATTTTCTTAAATATAGACCTTAAGGAACAACCAAAACTACAGAAGTTTACTTTTAGAAATATTCGAAAATCAGAGGCTGATGACCTTAGAGATGAGTTAGGTATAGTTCGTGGTGATGCTGTTAATGAAAATGTTATAATCCGTTCTAGAAATATTATTAATCAGTTTTTTATTGAAAAAGGATTCTATAATGTTAAGACAAATATTCGTCAAGTAAGAGACTCATTACATGCTAATCAGGTTACGCTAGTTTTTGACATCAATAAAGGGAGTAAAGTAAAAATTAATAAAATTCATATAATTGGTGCTCAGAAAGAAAAACCAGAAGCCCTTAAAATGAGGTTTAAAGAAACTAAAGAGAAAAGATTTTATCGTTTTTGGAAGCCTTCAAAATACAAGGAGAAGGAATTTAAAAGCGATTTGGATCTTTTGATTGCTCATTATAATAAATTAGGATATAGAGATGCCCGTATTATTAGTGATAGTGTCGTTAAACTCAATGATAAGCTAATAGATATTTACATAAATATTAATGAAGGTCGAAAGTTCTATTTTGGCGATATAAAATGGGTTGGTAATACTAAATATCCAAGCTCAACTCTTTCAGCTGTTTTGGGTATAAATAAAGGAGAAGTGTATGACCGACAGAAGTTAGAAACCCGTTTGTTTATGGATATGGAAAAAGGCGATGTTCATTCTTTATATATGAATCAAGGTTATCTGTTTTCTTCAATAACTCCTGTGGAAAGTAATATTCATGGTGATACCATTGACCTTGAAATTAGAGTTTATGAAGGTAAGCAGGCAATTGTGAAACGAGTGACTGTAAAGGGTAATACTAAGACTCATGATAATGTTATTCTGAGAGAAATAAGAACAAAGCCGGGTCAGTTATTTAATAGAGCAGATATTATTAGAACACAAAGAGAATTAGCTCAGCTTCGTTATTTTGATCAGGAGAAATTAAATGTTAATCCAAAGCCAAATCCAGCCGATGGAACTGTTGATATTGAATATATTGTAGAAGAGACTTCTTCTGACCAGATTGAAATGTCATTAGGATGGGGTATGGGAGCATTGATTGGTACAGTGGGTGTTTCATTTAATAATTTCTCATTAAAAGGAATTACCGATAAAGATGCATGGCGTCCAATTCCATCAGGTGATGGACAGAAGTTAAGCCTTAGAATACAATCTAATGGAATTTATTATCAGTCCTATAGCGCGTCTTTTACAGAGCCTTGGTTGGGAGGGAAGAAACCCAACGCTTTAACGGTGTCTGGTTATCAATCTGTTCAATCTAATGGTCTTACTAAAGGTGACCCTAATAGATCAGCAATAATAATATCAGGTGTTACCGTTGGATTAGGAAAAAGATTACAATGGCCTGATGATTACTTTAGCTTATATCAGAGCTTAAGTTTTCAGAACTATAATTTAGATAATTATGCTCATGTTTTCTCTTTTGATAATGGTAATTCCAATAACTTTTCATATACAATTGGATTAAGTAGAAACTCTGTGAATAGTCCAATATATCCTACATCTGGTTCTGATATTTCTACAAGTGTACAGTTTACTCCACCTTATAGTTTACTTAACAATAAGAATTACGCCCTTATGGAAGATGCGGATAAATACCATTGGGTTGAATATTATAAGTGGAAAATGAGTTTTGCATGGTTCACTGAATTAGGAAAATCAAAAATGGCACAGAAATTGGTATTACACACTCGTGCTAAATTTGGATTCCTTGGATATTACAATGATGAAATTGGCTACTCACCTTTCGAAAGGTTTTATTTAGGAGGTGATGGTTTAAGTGGATATTCTCTTGATGGTCGCGAACTGATTGGAATGAGGGGTTATACTAATAATTCACTGTCTCCTATAAATGGAGCTACCGCTTATGCCAAATATACAATGGAAATTAGATATCCGATATCATTAAACCCAATGGCTACAGTGTTTGTACTTGGTTTTGTTGAAGCCGGTAACTCATGGAAGCTTTTGAGTGACTTTAATCCTTATGATGTACATCGTTCTGCAGGTGTTGGAGCTAGAATCTATTTGCCAATGTTTGGACTTCTAGGACTTGATTGGGCCTGGGGTTTTGATCCTTATCCAGGTTTCCCAGGAATGGCCGGAAATCAATTCCACTTCTCTATGAACGGTTCTATTGACTAAGTTTAATCTTTAAAAATTATTTATTATGAAAAAGATAATTGTTATTTTATTCCTTTTTTTAGGAAGCGTTTTGGGTGTTAATGCTCAGAAATTTGCTTTTGTTGATACTCAATATATTCTTAATAATATTCCTGAATATAAAATGGCTCAGAAGCAACTTGATGAGTTATCAAAGAAATGGCAACAAGAAATAGAAACTAAGGTTGCAGAGATAGATAGAATGTATAAGTCATATCAGACTGATGCAGTATTACTGCCAGAAGATATAAAAAAGCAGCGTGAGGATGAAATCTTACAAAAAGAGAAGGATTTAAGAGCACTTAAGAAAAAACGTTTTGGAACAGATGGAGATTTATTTAAAAAACGTGAAGAATTAATTAAACCTTTGCAAGATAAAATATACAATGCTATCCAGGCATTGGCTGAATCAAAAGGATATAGCGTTATTTTTGATAGGGCAGGGAGTCTGAGTATATTATATGCGAGTTCTAGATACGATAAAAGTGATGAAGTACTAACTAATATGGGATATTCACCAGGTGAAGACGATTCACAAAAGTCAAAATCGAGATCCAGAAGTAGGAGGTAAATAATTTTATATAGAGGTGTGAAAAATTATATACATTTGTGCACCTATTTATAGCGTATTATGATAATTTATATTGTTGAAAATTAATAAACAAATATACAGATGAGAAAATTAGAAATTTTATTAGTAGTACTATTTATGACAGCTGGGATATTTTCAGCTAATGCTCAAACAAAAAGCAAAATTGGGGTAATTAATATTGGTGAATTACTAAAAGTTATGCCTGAGTATGATTCAGTAATGGTTGCATATCAAACTAAGTACGATCAAATGCAGAAAGATTTACAACAGCTATACTCTGAGTTTGAAACTAAGCAATCTGCTTTGGCTAAAGACCAAGATAATCTTACTGAAATGATGAAGAGTATTCGTATGCAAGAATTAGATGATTTGAAAAACAGAATACAAAACTTTCAAGATGGAGCTCAAGTAGAGTTGAATAAATTCGTTGAGGCTAAACAGGCTCCTATTCTAAAGAAAATTAGAACTGCAGTGAATGAAGTGGCAATTGAAAATGGATTTACTCATATTCTTAATAACTCTCAAGATCAAGTATTGTATTATGCAGAAGCTTTTGATATTTTACCATTGGTTATGAAAAAGCTTAATTTAAAAGAAAAGCCGGTTTCAGTAGGTCAGTAATTTGAAGAAAATTATCCCGCTTTATTCATACAAAAGTAAAGCGAATTGTATAAATAAGCATTGAATTGCGCGGGTTGTAATGCGGTAAAACTTTCCCGAAACAAGTTTGGGACAGGTTGATTTAGGAAAATTTATTAATCTTAGTTAGATATTAGCTTTCTGTGAGAGAAATCTTATGTCGAACTGAGGTTATTAGTTTTATTTAATCGTCAGGATTATTTGTTATACCAATTTGAAAGCAAAAGTGCCGATATAAATTCTAAATATTTTTTTGTTTAACGAATTTTGCGGTAGTTTTGTTTTTAATTTGGTATTAATAATCCGGGTTAATTAAAAAGCCCCAACTTGGGGCTTTTTGTTGTTGTAATATAAAGTAAGATATTTTTCTACTTTCCATAAAAACTTGTAATGCAGTTTATATTCTTTTCAAAATATCTATTAAATGTTCCCAAAACATTTGGGCAGTTTTAATTTCTATTCTCTCATCAGGAGAGTGAGCTCCTTTAATAGTAGGACCGAAAGAAATCATATCCATACCTGGATATTTCTTGCCTATTAATCCACATTCTAGTCCGGCATGAATTGCTAATACTTCAGGCTCTTTATTAAAAAGACTGATATATGATTCTTTTGATATCTCTAGTATTTTGCTATTAGGATTAGGTGTCCAACCGGGATATCCAGAGGAGTGTTCTACATCTGCTCCTATCATTTTGAAATTTGCTGCTACCATATTACAAGCATCATCTAAAGCGGAATCAACAGAACTTCTTTGGCTAGTTGTAAAATTTACTTTTCCCGATTTGCTATTTGTTTTGATGGATGCAAGGTTTGTTGATGTTTCTACGAAATCTTTTATGTCTTGTGACATTGCAAGTACACCATGTGGACATGCATAAACTGCATTTAGTATCTTTTGTGTGTCTTCTTTTGAAAATGCTTTGGCTTTGATATCATCTATTTCTGAAATTGAAACTGTAATATTCAATTCTGTTTTATGATACTCTTGTTTAAAAATGTCAAGGTATTTATCTGCCAAGCTAACAAGTTGATCATATTTGTTTGCTTCTATAAAAATATGAGCATATGCTTCTCTTGCTATTGCATTTCTTAAATTGCCACCATCATAATAACTAATGTCAATATTTAAAGTCTTTACAGCTTCGTAAAGTATTCTGTTAATTAGTTTATTGGCATTAGCATAACCCTTATTAATATCATCGCCACTATGACCACCATTAAGTCCTTTTACTTCTAGTCTATAGCTTTTCTTATCTACAATATCAACAAAATTCACTTTTAATTCAGCAGTTGTATCTCTTCCTCCTGCACAGCCAATAAAAATTTGTCCTTCGTCTTCAGAATCTAAATTAAGTAGAATTCTTCCTTTAAGTAAGTCATCTGAAAGTCCAAAAGCACCAGTTAATCCTGTCTCTTCATCCATAGTGAATAACGATTCAATTGGAGGATGAGGGATGTCGTTAGAAGCTAAAATTGCTAATGCTGCTGCCATTCCAATACCATCATCAGCACCTAATGTAGTGCCTGTGGCTTTAACCCATTCTCCTTCAATTCTAGTTTTTATAGGATCTTTTGTAAAATCAAAATCAATATCGCTATTCTTTTCACATACCATATCCATATGGCTTTGTAATATCACTATTTCGTGATCTTCCATGCCATGAGTTCCATTTTTTCGGATAAGCACATTGCCAACTTCATCTACGATTGTTTCTAGATTAAATTTTTTTCCAAACTCAACAAGATATTGACGAATTTGTTCTTCTTTTTTTGATGGTCTTGGAACTTTTGTTATTTCGTGGAAATACTTCCACATAACTTTTGGTTCAAGACTTAATATATTGTTAATCATCGAATTGATATTTATGTGGTTAAAAGTACAAAGCTAAAAAAAAACTTCCTTGGTTTGTAAGATTGTTTGTGCTTTTCTTAATTGGCAGTATTATTGGTGAATAATTAAGTTAAATATTTATTATAAAGGATTAATGAAACTATTAATTATTTTTCAAAATTAAAATTTCCTTTTTAAATGGTGTTTTACTTTGTAAAAATCATTATCTTTGAAGGTTAGTATTTTATTAAGAATTATAATTTTTGTTATTTTTATTTTAATGATTATATAGGGTTACTTTAGCTTTACTTAGTAAGATATTCATCGGCATATACAATGTAACAAATATTTTTTGATATGAACAAAATTATACTATCAACTTTCGCTTTTTTATTTAGTATTTTCGGGAGTCTTATAGCGCAGAATTCATCAAACTCAATTGAAGAAAATAATTCAGTTTGGCTTGAAATGATGCAAGATCCAAATGCAAATTTCTTCGCTACACAAGCTGTATTTGAAGAATATTGGAAAAATAGAATTATAAAGCCGGGTGATGGCTGGAAGGTTTTCAAAAGATGGGAGGCATTTATGGAGTCTCGTGTTAATGGTGATGGAATGAAACCTGCGCCTGGTTATGTTCTTCAACAATATCAACAAATGATGTTATCAGGAAGTCCATTGTCTTCTGCTTCTGGCACATGGACTAATATTGGGCCAATAAGTTTACCCTCCAATTCAAGTGGACAGCCAAATGGTATTGGTAGGGTTAACGATGTTGCTTTTCATCCTTCTAATTCTAATATTATTTTTGTTGGTTCACCATCAGGTGGTTTGTGGAAAACTACTAATGGTGGTTCATCATGGACTGCACTTACTGATAATTTACCAACATTGGGTGTGTCATCTATAGTTATTGATACGGCAAATACAAATATTATGTATATGGGTACCGGTGATAGAGATGCCGGGGATGCGCCTGGATTAGGTGTTTATAAGTCAACAGATGGAGGTGTTACATGGAATGCAAGTACTGCCGGTATTGGTTCAAGATTGGTGAGTAAAATTATTATTAATAAATCAAACAGTTCAATTTTATTGGCAGCCACACAAAATGGAATTTATAAAACTACTAATGGAGGTCAGACTTGGATAAAAAAAACTACGGGGAATATAAATTTTAAAGATATAGTTTATAAACCTAATAATTATAATATTGTTTATGCGACATCATATTATCCCGGTGTTGCATTTTATCGTTCTCTGAATGGCGGAGATAGTTGGACACAAATTAGTACAGGAATATCTTCTGTTGGTGATAGAATGGTTATTGGTGTGAGTGCTGCAGCTACAAATACAATTTATCTTGTTGCAGGTGGTAGTTCTGGTTTAGTGGCAGTTTATAAATCTACAAATGGAGGTTCATCATTTTCAACAACGGCTACTTCTCCAAATATTTTGGGAAGAAATAGTTCCGGTTCCGATAATGCTAGTCAGGCATGGTATGATTTAACCATTGCTGTAGATCCAACAAATGCAAATACTTTGTATGTAGGAGGAATAAATACATGGAAAAGTGTTAATGGTGGCACTTCATGGTCATTAAATTCACATTGGGTTGGGAATGGAGCTCCTGTTGTTCATGCAGATATACACGTTTTGAAGTTTTCGCCTTCGGGAGTATTATATAACGGTTGTGATGGTGGTTTGTACAAAACTTCTAATGGAGGTACCACCTGGACAGATATAAGTTCAGGATTAGCTATTTCTCAGATATATAAAATTGGTCAGAGTGCAAGTGATGGTAATTTATTAATTGCAGGTTTTCAAGATAATGGTACTGCAAGCGTAAGTGGTACAGCTTGGACTACTGTTATTGGAGGTGATGGAATGGAATGTGCTATAGATCCAACTACTACTAATTATCAATATGGAGAATTGTATTATGGTGATATAAGAAGGTCTGTAAATGGTGGTTATTTTAGCACTATTGCTGATAATGGTTCTAATGGAATTAATGAAAGTGGAGGCTGGGTAACTCCCTACTGTTTGCAAGAAGGACAATCTGGGACAATGTTTATAGGCTACAAAAATGTATGGCGTTCTACAAATATTAAAGCAGCAAATTCCAGCTCTGTATCTTGGACTAAAATTGGAAACTGGGGTAGTAGCTCCAACATAAAAGTAATTGAAAACTCTCCTGCCGATAATGGAATTATTTATGCATCCAGGTCATCACAGATTTATAGAACTGATAATGCAAATTCAAGCTCCCCAACTTGGGTGACAATCTCAAGTCCTGGAGGTACAATAACAGATATCGAAGCACATCCTACTAATCCTAATATTGTTTATGCTACCGGTGGTAATAATATTTATAAATCTACTAATAAAGGTTCTTCATGGGTTAGCATTAGTGGTAATTTGCCTAATGTTAGTATTAACTGTTTGGTTTATGATACTAGTAGCAATGAAGGTATTTATGTGGGAACAGATATAGGAGTATTTTATAAAGATGCTAATTTGACAAACTGGATAAATTTTTCTTCTGGAATGCCAGTTGCAGCTGAGGTAGTCGAATTAGAAATATATTATTCATCGGTAGCATCTCAGAGCAAAATTCGAGCAGCTACCTATGGAAGGGGCGTTTGGTCATCTGATTTGTATTTAAATCCAAATTCTCCTCCTATAGCTGACTTTAATGCTAATAGTACAACCACATGTACCGGAGGAACAATAGTATTTACGGATGCTTCTGCCCCTAATCCTACTTCTTGGCAATGGAGCGTTGTACCTTCTACTGTTACATTTGTTAATAGTACAAGCGCAAGTTCTCAGAATCCTGAAATTCAGTTTAATGCAGTTGGTACATATAGTGTTAAACTTATTGTTACAAATGCAAATGGTTCTGATACACTGACAAAATCAAATTATATTACAGTAAGTGCTCCATATTCTACTCCTGTTACAGAGAATTTTGAAAGCTTTGTTGTAGCTACAGGAGGACCCGGCACATGGGCTCATGGTTGGACATACAGCAATACCGGTAATTTTTATTGGAGAGCAAATAATGGGAATACTCCTTCAGCAAATACTGGTCCTAGCATAGATCATACATTAGGAACAGGTTCAGGTATTTATATCTATACTGAAGCTTCACAACCTGCAGTTCAAGGGGAAGTTGCTAATTTGATAAGTCCTTGTATGACTTTACCTTCAAGTGGGAATTATGGATTGTCATTTTGGTATCACATGTTTGGTTCAAACATTACAGGTTTACATGTTGATATTTATACTAATGGAACTTGGATTAATGATATTTATACTCTTACCGGACCACAACAGACCTCATATTCTTCCTCGTGGCAACAAGCTAACATATCTCTTTCATCATATCTTGGAAATACTATTAAGGTTAGATTTAGAGTGATACGGGGTGCGAATTATATGGGGGACGTAGCTCTCGATGATATAAAAATATCGCCTATTACTAATGCCCCAACTGCTAATTTCGCTAGTAGTCAAACAACGACCTGTCAGGGTGGTGCGTTATCTTTTATTAATTTATCCATTGGTAATCCTACTGCTTGGAATTGGAGTTTCAGTCCTTCAAGCGTAACTTATATTAATAATACCAGTGACTCTAGTCAAAACCCTCAAGTAAAGTTTTTATCAACAGGTAATTATACCGTTACATTAATAGCTTCTAATGTTAATGGTGCTGATACTATTGTCAAGAATAATTATATAACAGTTAATTCTGCAGTAAGTGTACCAAATAATGAGAATTTTGAGTCTTTTACAGTAGGCACTCCTGGTTCATTTCAAAATGGATGGTCAACAAATAATAATGGTAATTTCCCCTGGTATGTAAATTCAGGTACAACACCTTCAAATTATACCGGGCCTTCGGTTGACCATACATTTGGTACGTCGGCTGGTAAGTATTTATATACAGAGGCTTCTGGAAATAATATGAGTGGAAATACAGCTATACTTCTTTCTCCATGTTACAATTTTATTAATGCGAGCACAGCAAGAGTTAGTTTTTGGTATCATATGTATGGTCAGAGTATTACTGCTTTGAGAATGGATGTTTTTTATAACGGTGCTTGGGTAAATAATGTGAAGGTGATTAACGGACAGCAGCAAAATAGTAACTCTGCTGCATGGTTGAAAACAACTGTTAATCTTGATAGCTATGTGGGGGGAAGTATTCGTTTCAGGTTTAGAGTTGTTCATCCTGGTGACTATCGTTGTGATGTGGCAATAGATGATATCAGTGTTTTTGAAGCTATACCACCTGTTAATGATGATCCTTGTGGCGCAATAAGTTTAAATGTCGGAAATACTTGTACTTACACTATAACTACAAATGAAAATGCAACAACAACTCAAGGAGTTCAAGTTCCCTCATGTGGAGGAACTATTTATGAAGATGTTTGGTATAAAGCGGTTGTGCCTGCTTCCGGTGGAATTATTATTGATGCGGAACAAGTACCAGCTAATTTTGCTGACGGTGTAGTGGCAGCATACAAAGGAAGTTGTAATTCCTTAATATTAGTTGGCTGTAATGATGATTATCAAGGCAGTGGTAATATGCCACATCTCGTTATAACAAATCAAACTCCAGGAGATACTATTTTTATTAGATTTTGGAAATATGGTGGTGGTACAGGGCAATTTAAGCTTTGTTTAACAGAGCCTCCGCATTTTGTTTTATCTCCATCAACAATATCAGTTCCATACAATGGTGGAAGTACAAATATTTCGGTTAGCGCTTCTCCCAATATTACATGGTCTGTTAGTGATAATGCTTCCTGGTTGACTTTGAGCCCTACCACAGGAACAGGTAATGGAACAATAACCGTAAATTATTCTGCTAATGCAAATGGTTCCAGAAATGCAACAATAACAGGAATTGCAAATGGATTGCCAAATAGGGTTGTTACTTTTCAACAACTAGGATATGTTGCAGCTTCATTTACAAGCTCTAGTCAAATGATTTGTAATGGTAGTAGTGTTACATTTACTAATAATTCCACTAATGCAAATTCTTATATTTGGTATGTAAATGGTATTCAGCAATCTACTTCAACAAATTTTATACATACTTTTTCTTCCGATGGAAACTTTACGGTAAAACTAAAGGCTATTGGTGCGAATTTTACTGATTCTTCTTCGATGAATATTTTTGTTCAGTCAATGAATAATCCTTTTGCTGGCGTTGATACTAGTCTATGTGAAGGTGGTAATATAAACCTAAACCCAGATGTTAGTATTGGTCTGGTTTCATGTTCTTCAAACTGCAATATTCCAAGTAATTGTAATTCTCATTCAAATAATGACTCACAAGAGTATATCATAAAGGTTGATATTGATGGAGTTTCTAACTTTTCTGCTAAAAGCGGAAGTGGATTTCAGGATTTCTCAGATAGAATATTGATGCCAATTATAAAGGACTCAACCTATAATTTAACAGTTACAGCACATACAGCTGGTAACTGGTTGGAATATGTAGATGTATATATCGATTGGAATAGAAATGGTCTTTTTGATGAACCTGCTATTTCATTGGGGTCGGCTACTTTTGTCGGAGATCATGATTTTTATGGATTTATTACCGTACCTAGTAATGTTCAAATCGGTACTACAAGGATGCGAGTAATTATGAAATATAATTCTGCAATTGCTAACGGCTGTATTAATTCTTATGGATATGGAGAAACTGAAGATTATGCATTGGAAATTCTAAGTGTAGATACTCTGTCTCATTCATGGACAGGTCCGGCATCATTTATTTCTAATTTAATAAATCCAAGTATCAATAATATTGGAGTCTCTCAAAGTGGAACTTATACTTTAAGTGTAAACAATGCTTTCGGTTGTATTGCAACAGATGATAAAATGGTAACAGTGTTACCATTACCTACTGTTACTTTTGCTTCTGTTAATGATGTTTGTATTAGTGCAAGTCCATTTGCTCTTACTCAAGGTAGTCCTAGTGGAGGAACATATTCAGGAACAGGAGTAAGTAATGGTATTTTTAATCCCGGCACAGCAGGAGTTGGAACTCATAGTATAGTTTATTCATATACTAATGCAACAGGTTGTAGTGATACAGCAATGCAGACTATACAGGTTAATCCATTACCAAGTGTAAGTTTTACCGGTTTGCCAAGTTCTTTATGTATTAACAGTAATAATGTTAGTCTTACAGGAAATCCTAGTGGCGGATTATTTAAAGGAGATGGTATTGTAATGCAAAATCAATTTAATCCTACATTGGCAGGAGCAGGAACTCATGATGTAAAATATGTTTATACCGATAATAATTCTTGTACTGACTCTACAATTAATAGTGTAACAGTATACTCATTACCGGTTGTGTTTGCAGGAAATGATACCACCATAACATATGGTTCTACGGCTAACCTACATGCCACTGTTAGTAACTTGGTTGGAAATGCATCTTATTCATGGTCTCCAACAAATATGCTAGTGAATCCTAACAGTGCTAATACTGCGACGGTAGACTTATATTCTAGTATACAATTCAATTTATTGGTGTCTGATGCAACTACAAGCTGTTCTGATTCAGATTTTGTACAGGTAAATATTTCAGGAGGACCTCTTGTTTTGAGTGTCTCAGCTAGTCCTGACACTATTTGCGATGGTGATTCAGCACAACTTTTAGCTTTGGGTTCAGGAGGAGTGGCTACACTTAGTTATTCTTGGACATCAAGTCCTAGTGGTTTTACTTCCACGCTTTCAAATCCTAAAGTAAGCCCTAATCAAAATACATGGTATTATGTTGTTGTAACTGATGGTAACACAAGTATATCAGATAGTATTTTTGTTTATGTACGTACGTTGCCTACAGTCAATTTTAATGTTGCGTCAAATGTATGTGAGGATGCTGATACTGTATATATGACTGCTATAAGTCCTACTGGTGGAATATTTGTTGGTAATGGAGTTGTTGGTAATGCATTTATTCCTCAACTTGTTGGAGTAGGAGTATATCCGATTACTTATTATTATACCGATAACAATGGTTGTACTAATAGTATATCTAAAAATATTACAGTAAATGCTTTGCCAATTATTACGATGACTAGTTTATCGCCAATATGTAATACAACTCCGGTATTTAATTTAACTAATGCTTCACCTTATGGAGGAACATATTCTGGTGATGGTGTTGTTGGAATGCAATACAATCCTTTGATTGCTGGAATTGGCAGCCATTATATTAAATATACATTTACCGATCAAAATCAATGTACAAATACTGATAGTATATCTATTGTAGTGAATTCTGCACCAATAGCGAATGCAGGTGCTGATCAGCAGATCAGTAATGGAAGTATAGCTAATTTAATTGGTAGTGCTACTGGAGGAACAGGAAGTTATTCTTACTTATGGTCGCCTTCAAGTATGGTGACAAATCCAAATATTAGTAATCCAACAACCATTAGTTTAACTAGTTCTCAGATTTACCAGCTTAATGTAGTTGATAATAGTACTAGCTGTACAGATTCTGATCAAGTAATAATTACTGTTATTGGTGGAAGTGTGTCGGCAATGGTTCAGGTAGCTCAATCTCCAATTTGTAAAGGTGATAGTGTAATATTATTAGCTATAGGATCGGGAGGTAGTGGAAATTATACTTATAGTTGGTCTTCAAGTCCTGCTTATTTTAGCTCAAACTTGCAAAGTCCTAAAGTGTCACCAACGGCAACAACTGTGTTTATTGTTATGATTAGTGATGGCAACGATAGTGCTTCTGCTGCTCAGTTTGTGATTGTTGATGAGATTCCTACAGGTTCTTTACCTTCTGATACAGGATTATGTTCCAATTCACAAATAATGCTTGATGCTGGTGGCGGTTATGCAAGCTATCAATGGTCTAATGGTATGTCTGGTCAACAGATAAATATTGATGGAAGTACCCTGCCGTTAGGAGTAACAAATTTCTATGTAAATATTACTAATGCGAACGGTTGTTCTATTACCGATTCAACCAGTGTTGATGTTACTCTTGCTCCTGCAAATTTCTTAGGAAATGATACAAGCATTTGTGAACAAGCTAATATTACTCTTGATGCTGGTGCAAATATGATTTCTTATCTATGGAATACAGGTGATACAACACAGACTATTGTTGTTAATGGCTCAATGGGTCAGGGTAATTATCAATATTGGGTTAATGTTGTAGATCAGTATAAATGTAGTGGTACTGATACGATAAATGTTGATGTGGTTTATTGTAATTCAATTATTAATTTGGATGATAATTACCAAGTAAAGGTTTATCCGAATCCTGCCACTGATTTATTGAAAGTTGAAATTACAGGTGTAAAAAGTGATAATTTAGATTTGATGATATTTGATATGCAAGGAAAACTTGTTTTTTTATCTAAAGTGGCTGTGAAGTCAGAACACTTTTTAACAAGTATAAATATAAATAATCTTGCTAAAGGTTTTTATACCTTGAAGATACAAGGACAGAATGTTTATAATATTCAGAAATTGATTATTCAATAGTTAGTTTTATTTATTGAGTGAAAAGTGGAATAGCCTCGTTTTGTTATTGATTTATTTACAAAACGAGGCTTTTTATATCTTATATTTAAGTACTTTTGGCCATTAATTTACATTTTAAACATATGAAACGAACATGACAATTTTTAATCATAAATTGACCCACGAGGTCATGATTAAGATATTGTCTTGAGAGTTCCATATCACCAAAACAAACATTTTAAACATATGAAACGAACATGACAATTTTTAATCATAAATTGACCCACGAGGTCATGATTAAGATATTGTTATGTGACTCCATATTACCAAATTAATAAAATTAAACATATGAAAAAAAGCAACTTTTTATTTATCATATTTTTTCTATTAGTTGTTTGGAATAAGACCTATTCACAAGGAAGTCATGATTTCGAAATTTCTAAAAACTTAGATATATATACATCGCTGATACAGCAGTTAAATCTGCATTATGTTGATGATATAGAACCTGGTCGATTATCGAAGATAGCCATTGATGCAATGCTTAAAGATATTGACCCCTACACTGTTTATTATCCGGAATCGGATATAGAAGATGTACGTTTTTTGCAGACGGGTAAATATGGAGGTATTGGATCTTTTATTCATATTAAGGATGGCGATATTGTTGTTGGAATGCCTTATCCCGGCTTCCCTTTTTATAAAGCAGGAATCCGTGCCGGTGATATTATTATTAAAATAGATAATGAACCCGTAAAAGGAAAGAAAATGTCCGATATCTCAGACAGATTAAGGGGTGTGGCAGGTACCGATGTTTCTATTGTTTATAAAGATGCAAAAGCAGGACTAGAGCATGAAGTAAACATTAAAAGAGAGGAGATATTAGTAAAAGACGTTCCTTATTTTGGGATGCTAAATAAAAATACAGCATATATTAAACTTGTTGGGTTTAAGCAACATGCTGCTAAAGAAGTGAAAGATGCTATCGATAGTTTAAGAAAACACAATAATGTTGAATCGCTTGTTTTAGACTTAAGAAATAATGGTGGAGGATTATTGATTGAAGCAGTTAAAATTCTTGATTTATTTGTTGATAGAGGTGAAACTATTGTTAGTACCAAAGGTAAAACCAAAGTAGAAAACAATACATACAAAACACAAATGCCAGCATTATATCCGGATATGAAGGTAGTTGTTATTGTTAATAATAAAAGTGCATCAGCGAGTGAAATAGTTGCTGGTTCGTTTCAGGATTTGGATAGGGGAGTGATATTAGGACAGAAATCTTATGGGAAAGGTTTGGTGCAAAAGGTATTTCCATTGAGTTATCGTGCTCAGGCAAAAATTACGGTGGCTAAATATTACATTCCAAGTGGTAGATGTATTCAATCTCTTAATTACCAACACAAGGATATAAATGGAAAAGCCATACGTATTCCGGATTCTTTAATGGCAACTTTTACAACTAAAAACGGTAGAAAAGTTAAAGATGCTGGTGGCATTATTCCCGATATAAAAATGAATGCTCTTAAATACTCTCAATTAGCTATTGAGTTGACAAATAAATATGAAATTTTTGACTTTGCAACTTTATTTGTTAACTCTTATGATAGTATTGTAAACATTGATAATTTCGAGATATCTGATGAATTATATAATCAGTTTGTCGATTTTGTACAAAAAGATAGTTTCGATTACGCATTAGGTCTTGAAAAAGAATTAAAGAAAATAAAATCTTTAGCACAGAAGGATAGTGTAAATATATCAAGTGAGATTGAAGCTATTGAGAAAAAGCTTGATTCTCAAAAGAAAGAAGATATTTTTACATATAAAAAAGAAATCAAGTCGTTACTTAAGAGTGAGATTGTAAGCAGGTATTTCTATATGTCAGGAAAAGTTAAAGCACAATTATCTGATGATAATGAAATTAAAGAGGCCGAAGAGTTATTGAAAAATAATGAGAAATATTCTCAAATATTAGGCTTAAAATAATTGATAATTTTATACTAAATCATAAAAAACTCTGTTCAATATTTGATGCGTATAGATAACATTCGACACTATTTATTTTACCTTGGCATAATACTTACCATTATTGGTTTGCCTTTTTCAAGAGCTATGTTAAGCATAGGGCAAGTAACAATGGCTGTTGTTTTTCTATTTGATATCAACCTTATTACAAAGCTAAAGTCATTTGTTAAAAATAAAGCAGCACTTAGTTTTGTTTCTTTTTATCTCCTTTTGTGGTTTGGACTTTTATACAGTACTGATATTGATTATGCTTTATTTGATTTAAGAACTAAGCTTCCATTATTAATATTTCCACTTGTTTTCGCCACCGAGAAACCTCTAAAATATAAAGAGTATAGGTTTTTCTTATTAATATTTGTTGCTACAGTTATAGCATCTATTTCCACTAGTTTGTGGATATATATTAACAAAGACCTTACTGATTATAGAGATGCTTTTCCTTTTGTATCACATATACGTATAAGCTTAGAAGTTATTATTTCAATTGGTATATTAATCTATTTTACTTTTTTTGATAATAAAGGAATACCTAGATGGTTAAAAGTGATATTTAGTCTTGTAGTTTTGTTTTTGTTATGGGTATCTGTAATACTTGAATTAATGACAGCTATTGTTATTTTATTAATTACATTCTTAATTTCATTTGTATATTTGCTTTTGCGTAATAAAAATAAACCATGGATGAAAGTTTTTGCCATCGGAAGTAGTTTGTTTTTATTGTTGATTTCAATTTGGCTTTATAATGTGGTAAATGATTATAGGACAGTTCCAAATTTTGATATAAATAAACTAGAAAAGTATAGTAAGTTAGGAAATAAATACGAACATAAGCCATTTGCGTATCAAATTGAAAATGGAAATTATATAGGAATATATACGCAATGGGAAGAAATGCGTGCAGCTTGGAATAAGAGATCGAAATTTGATTTTGACGGTAAAGATAAGCGCAATCAAGATATATGTTTTACACTACAGCGTTATTTAAATTCTAAGCATTTACGAAAGGATGTTGAAGGAGTTGAAAGTTTAACCAATGAAGATGTTGAAAATGTTGAGAAAGGCATTGCTAACTGTGAATATGCGAAGAAATTTAGTTTTAAGAAAAGAATCTACAAAGTTTTGTGGGAGTATGGAATGTATCAGCATGGTGATAATGCATCCGGGCATACTTTAATACAAAGAATTGAGTTATGGAAAACAGCGTATAATATTTTTGTCGATAAGCCATTCTTTGGTGTGGGAACCGGTGATATTCCTAATGCTTTTGAACAAAAGTTTGCTGAGAATAATTCGCCTTTACTCGGTTCTAGATTGCGAAGCCATAATGAATTTCTTAGTGTATTAGTAACACTTGGTATATTTGGGCTTTTAGTTTTTTTACTTTCAATATTCTATCCTATTTTTTATCTCGGCTTGTGGAATAATCAGCTATTATTTTGGTTTATTTGTTTTTTAAGTATCAGTATGATTTGGGAAGATACCATAGAAACACAAGTTGGTGTAAGTATTTTTGCTTTCTTTTATTCTTTTATCGTTTTTGGTAGAAGAAATGCTTATTAGTATAATTGTCATATAATTAAGTTGTTAGAGTGTTTTTAACTCTTTAGGATTTTTTGTATATTTTTGCGCCCAACTAAACACAAACAGAGAATTATATATGACATTTGAACGATTGTTTGATATTTTGCCTAATTATTTAGCAAAGTACTCAGAAAAGAATGATGCATTGGCAGGAAAAGTAAATGGCCAATGGAAAAAATATTCTGCCAAAGAGTATGTTAGTATAGTCAATCAACTAAGCTATGGACTAATAAATCTTGGAATACAAAAAGGGGATAAAGTTGCTTCAATTTCCGGTAATAGGCCTGAATGGAATTTTATTGATATGGCATTGATGCAAGTTGGAGCAGTGCATGTTCCTATCTATCCAACAGTTGGAACTAGCGACTATCAGTATATCTTTGATCATGCTGAGATAAAGATGGTATTTGTAGATGCCAAAAGCTTATACCATAAGGTTAAAGATATTATTCCAAAATCTACTACCATTAAAGCAGTATATTCTTTTACAGAACATGATGAAGTTAGTAATTATCAAGAAGTTATACAGTCTGGAATAGATAATCCTCAGCAGGATAAACTGGAAATTATAAAAAAGAGTGTAACTACCAATGAGTTAGCTACTATAATATATACTTCAGGAACAACCGGCAAAATGAAAGGAGTGATGCTTAGCCATTTAAATATTATTTCAAATGTATTGGCATTATTGCATGTTCCACCGGTGGGTGCAGAAGGAAAAGCTTTGAGTTATTTGCCTCTTTGTCATATTTATGAGAGAATGATTAACTATATATTTCAGTATAAAGGTATCTCTATTTATTATGCTGAGAATATGGCAACAATTGTCGATAATGTAAAAGATATTAAAGCAGATATTTTACCTACAGTGCCACGTTTGCTAGAAAAGGTGTATGATAAAATTGAAGGTAAAGCTTCTAAGATTGAAGGAGTAAAGCGAAAAATATTTGACTGGGCAATTAACTTAGGCTTACGTTATGATGATAAAGGTGAAAATTCTGTTTGGTATAATTTACAATTGAAGATTGCCAGGAAACTAGTTTTTAGTAAATGGCAAGAGGCCCTTGGCGGCAATATTAAAGTTCTAATTTCAGGAGGTGCAGCCTTGCAACCTCGATTAGGGCGTTTGTTTAATGCTGCAGGGATACCTACTTTAGAAGGTTATGGTATGACTGAGACTTCACCAGTAATTGCATTAAATGACTGGGGAAAAAATAATAGCTATATTGGAACGGTAGGTCCTGGAATTAGAAATTGTGAAATTAAAATAGCTGAAGATGGAGAAGTGCTGGCTAAAGGGCCTAACGTAATGTTGGGTTATTATAAAGAGCCAGAGCTTACAGCCGAAGTTATTACCGATGGCTGGATGCATACCGGCGATTTGGGAGAATTGGTAGAAGGTAGATTCTTGAAGATTACCGGTCGTAAAAAAGATTTATTTAAGACTTCAATGGGTAAGTATGTTGCCCCTTCTCATCTTGAAGAGAAACTTAAAGAGTCTCCATTTATCGATACTCCTGTTGTAGTTGGTGAGAATCAGAAATTTGCAGGCGCTTTAATTATCCCAAATTTTGAGCATATTAAGGATTGGTGCAAACTTAATGATGAGGATTGCCCTAAACCGGAGGAGATAATTAAACGCCCTGATGTTTTGAAGCAAATTAAATCTGAAATTAATGCTTTTAATAATAATTTTGGAAGCCATGAGCAGATTAAAGCATTTAAGCTTATTGCTGATGAATGGACTGTGGAATCGGGATTAGTAACTGCTAAAATGAGTGTAAAACGTCCTCAGGTAATGAAACAATATGCAGATTTAATTGATGAAATGTTTGTATAGGCGATGTTATTAACTCGCATTATTTATACAAAAGCAAAGTATTAGCTTTACTTAATCGTCAGTATTATTTGTGAAAAATTTAGGTTAATACTCAATATTTTAGTATAAAATATATATAAAGAAAAAGCCATAAATTGAACCTCAATTTATGGCTTTATTATTTTTAAAAAATATATAAATTATTCTTGTAACCATCTTTCACTTTCGATAGCTGCCATGCATCCACTACCGGCAGCAGTAATAGCTTGTCTAAAAGTATGGTCTTGAACATCACCGGCAGCATAAACACCTTCGATATTTGTTG
>JAMOQI010000068.1 GCA_027064095.1 Bacteroidales bacterium
GTGGCAACCCACGGTTATTAATGAATAAAGGAGTTAGTTTTGGCGGTATTTTTGCTACTGAGTGATTTTGCTTTTTTTAAAGCAAAATTGTATCGAAGTATCGTCAAAAATGGTGACAAAACGGTAATATGAAAATGGTTGCGGTGCTCTGCTTTTTGTTTTTAATAGATTTTAATATCAACAATCCGTTTAATAATAGAATATACAAAAGGAAAAATATCAGATATTTACAAATTATAAAAAATGTTAAAACATATTGTTATTTTATTATTTTTGTTACAACATTAAGACAAACAATATTCACTAACAAAATCCATTTTATGGGCTATAATGCTCAATATTGTAATGGATTTATTTTCTACTATGAAACATAGCTTATTTATTTTATTAATTGTGTCATTACCATTCTGGCTAGGTGCGCAAAATAGTTATTTTCCTATGCAATGTGAGGGAGAAATTCCATCGGATTTTCTTGAGTCAACTTCTACAAAAATAGACAAAGACAACCATACTAAGAATAAGAAAGAACTAGGAATCTCTCGAAAAGAGATTAAGGATTTTAATGCCATAAACAATTATTATGTTGATCTACTTTTGAAGGGTGGACAAATAGTCTTTGGAACCGATATGAACGATTATGTGAATAAGGTTGGAGGACTAGTAATTGATAATTTTGATGGTATAGAAAGGGATGATATACATTTTTACATTGTAAAATCTTCAAGTGTAAATGCTTTTACCACAGAAAATGGTATTATTTTTATTAACGTTGGCCTTATTGCTCAATTAGAGAATGAAGCACAGCTTGCTTATGTTATCGCTCACGAGTTGGTGCATTATAAATACCATCATGCTATAAACACCTATACTCGAAAAACTACTAGAAGCAGCTCAAGTATTACCAGAAATAAAAAAACGGTTGATGCCTTGGAATATTCTAGAGAGCAAGAGTTCCTTGCTGATTCAATTGGTTTTGTAGATGCATTTATGAAGCTTGATTACGATTTTAATCAGGTTCTTAATTTATTTGATGTGCTTTTATATTCCAACCTACCATTTGACGAAATAGAGTTTAGATCCGATTTCTTTAATGATACTAATTATGTTGTTGATGCGGATTATATGCTCGGAAAGGTTGATCTTATTTCAAATCCTGATGAGTATGATGATACTTATTTGACGCATCCAAACATTAAGAGGCGTAGGAATAGAATGATTGACTTGGTTACGAATTTTGAGAGTAAGAAAAAAGATAAGTTTATTATAAACGAGGATATATTTAAGGAACTGCAAAAGCAAGCACGCTTTGAGATGTCGAATTTATATATTATTGATTTTGAATATGCAAAAGCGTTTTATAATTCATACCTATTGTTGCGTAAATACCCTGACAATAAGTATCTTAATAAAACAATTACTTATAGTCTTTATGCTCTTGCTCAACTAAAACTGAATGATAAACTAGGTAAATCGGTCACCCATTATAGTAGGGTTGAGGGAAATAGTCAGAGGGTTAATTATTTCTTTATTGAGGCAAAAACTAAGGACGTAGGTTTTTTAGCATTAAAACGCCTTTGGAAATATAAGCAACAATTTCCTGCGGATAAATATATGTCGGATTTATTGGACGATATTACATACAATCTTATTGATGAGTACCATTTTAAGGTAGGTCATTTTTATTCGCCATTACATCAAAGAGTAGAAGGTGATAGTATATCAAAAGAGGATGAATTTAAGGAACTTAGCAAGACAGAATACGAAGACCTTAGCAAGTACGATAAAATTAGATATGATAAGAAATATGAAAAATATTTTGGCTCAGATCATAATCAATCTTCATCTGTTTTTAAAACCGAAAATTACAGATATATACTTTCTACAGAAACAACTGATGATGATTTTAAGAAGTATTATAGCAGTATTTATAATAAAGTGGAAAAGAAGAAAGCTGTAGAAGAAATTCTGGAGAGTGTTGTTACAGAAGCAAATGTAACAGTGACAATTAGAGAGACTTCGGATACATTGAATATTGATAAAATGATACTTGTGAATCCCGTATATTACTATGTAAAGCGTGGGGAGTTTAAGATAAATAATTTTGAAGAAAAGGAAACCCAAATATCAGAAAGCTTTGTGCATGTGGCAAAGGCTGGCGGTATAGATGTTACGCTTGTTGATGTACTTGATATCAGAAGAAATAATGTTGCTAAATTTAATGATATAGCATTTATGAATTCGTGGCTTGTGGAGCTGGAAAATGTTACTACATCATACGG
>JAMOQI010000069.1 GCA_027064095.1 Bacteroidales bacterium
CTTGAAGAGTTTGATAATATTTGGCAAACTGTTTTGGATGGGAATACAGCTAAAAGACAAAGGTATATTTCAAGAGCTAATAAAAAGATTCTTATTACAGAATCTTATACTCCAATTTACGATGAAATGGACCAATTGTTTAAAGTGCTAAACATAGGAATTGAAGTAGAAAAATTGTAAAGATTTTTATATTCTAATAAGCGTATAATATATATTTTTGCAACAACTAAATTATAATAATATGAGTAAAATATTTAGATTAGTTTTAATATTAAGTTTTGTTTTTCCTAGCTTACTTGGAATGTCACAAAGTGCATCAGTTTCTCCATCGAGGTTGTATTTTAATGTATCTCCAGGGAATTATAAAAGTCAGAAGTTGAGAGTGACAAATAATGGAACTAAGCCTCAGACTTTTACTGTAAACTTTGCTAATTTCAATTCTCCGGGGAATAAAGGAAAATCAGTTTTAGATACTTCTAAAACATCAGAACACGGTATGGCAGATTGGCTTACAGCTTCTCCTTCATTTTTTGAGGTTGCACCAGGTGAAACTAAGGATGTTGAAATACTTTTACAACTTCCGAATACTCCTGATGCCAATACTGTAAGATGGGCAGTGGCTTCAATTAAACTAGCAAGAGAAAATAAGGGTCAAGGAGAAAAGGGGGCAAATATTACAGGAATGTCTATTATACCTACTTTCAGTTTTGTTATTCACTTGTTTCAGTCACCTCCTAATGTAAATTTTAAGGAAGTTATTGTAGAAAAGTTTTATAGAGATTCTATTAATTCTAATGATTCAATTACTTACTTGATAATGGATACCAAAAATACTGGTGATGCTATTGCCGATTGTGCTCCTTATTTAGATATGGTAAATCTAAAAACAGGAGAGAAAGTTAATGTTAAAGGAAAAGGATTTACTATTTTGCCTGGTGGTATTCGTGAAATACGTTTTAAATTGCCAACGGATTTGCCTAAAGGAGAATATAATGTATTAGGAATTGTCGATTATGACAGTGAAACAGATGTTGCGGCAATGGAGCTTAATGTAAAGATTGAATAGTATTTTGATAATATAATAGCATAAATTTTTAAAAAAGCGCTGACACATTTTATGTTGGTGCTTTTTTAATATATTGATAATTATGAGATTAGACTCTGTGGCGATAATAAAAATAATTAATTTTAAAAAGTGTTGATTTTGTAATAAACATATTTACTTTTGCACGCTTTTGTATGCTATTTATATTATATTAGCAATTTAAATTTTCTTAACTATAAATTGTTATGAATAAGGTTATTAGTAAATTATTGACTATTAAGGATAAATATTTAAACGAGAATCAATTTCTTGCAATATTAAGTGTTTTTGCTGGTTTGGCGGGAGGTTTTTCTGCCGTAATAATTAAAAACTTAGTACACCTTATTCAGCATTTATTTAAAACAGGATATTTTGAAGAGTTTGATCATTATATTTATTTTGTCCTACCGTTAATAGGTATTTCATTAGCTGTAATAATAGCCAAATATATTGTAAAATTGCCCATAGGCCATGGTATTCCAAGTGTTTTATATGCGATATCTGAAACAAGAGGTTATATAAAACGCCATAATATGTTCAGTTCTATAGTAACTAGTGTTTTAACAGTTGGCTTTGGTGGGTCTGTGGGGTTGGAGGGGCCTACAGTTGCTACAGGTGCTGCCTATGGGTCAGCAATAGGAAAAGCTTTTAATCTTACTTACAAACAAGTAATAATACTGTTAGGTGCTGCATCTGCTGCTGCAATGTCTGCTATTTTTAAAGCCCCACTTACTGGTGTTGTGTTTGCTATGGAGGTAATAATGATTGATTTAACTGTTACTTCTGTAATCCCATTGATAATTGCTTCAGTAACAGCTATTCTGACATCATATTTTTTTCTTGGTACTGAGGTTATTTATCATTTTGAGTTAAAAGAAATGTTTAAAATGATTGATTTACCTTATTATGCTCTTTTGGGAATTTTAACAGGTTTATTATCAGTTTATTTTACTAAAGTTTATATTTATATTCATAAAGTTTTTTCTGATTTGAATAATTGGGTATATGCATTACTTATTGGTGGAATTTCGTTGGGAGTGTTAATATTTTTATTTCCTGCTTTATATGGTGAAGGTTTTGAAATAATTAATAATGCATTGGCAGGAAATCCTGATTTGGTATTTTCTTCAAGTATTTTTAGTTCTATAAGTGATAATGTTTACTTCATTATTGGTATAATGTTCGCTGTTGTTTTGTTTAAAGCATTTGCAACAAGTATAACATTTGCTGCCGGAGGAGTAGGAGGTATTTTTGCTCCAACTTTGTTTAATGGGTCTATATTAGGTTTACTTTTTGCAATGGTCCTATCACAGTTTGGAATTGATATGTCATATTCTAATTTTTCATTAGTTGGTATGTCAGGAGCTATAGCAGGAGTTCTTCAAGCTCCTCTTACTGCTATTTTCCTTATTGCTGAAATCACTGGAGGCTATCAATTGCTTATTCCACTTATGATAGTGTCGCTAACATCATTTTTGACAACTAGAATTTTTATTAAAAACTCTGTTTATACTCATCAGCTTTCCGAAAGAGGACAGCTATTGACACATCATACTGACCATAATATATTGAAAATGATGGAGATGACAAATTTGATAGAGAATAATTTTAAAATAGTTTATAGTGGTCAGAAATTACGCGATTTGGTAGAAGCAATTCAAGAGTCAGATAGGAATATTTTCCCGGTTTTAGATAAAGACGATAAGTTTATTGGTATGATAACTATGCCTGATATTCGTAAGATAATCTTTAAGACTCAGCTTTATGATACTATAAAAGTTGATGAGTTAATGGTTAAGCCAATTGTTACAATTCTTCCTAACGAATCAATGAATAGCATTGCCAGTAAACTTCATAAAACAAGTTACTACAATATTCCAGTGCTGGATGAGGACGGGAAATATCTTGGCTTTGTCAGTAGGGCTAATGTTTTTTCAGAATATAGAAAGTTGCTGAAAGATTTTAGCGTTGATTAGGATAGTGTTAATTCTAAATTAAATTAATGGCTGTTTTTGGAATATAGGATTTATTACTTATTCCTTTGGATTATTTATAAATAATCCTTTTTAATTATTAGCAGCCAGACTCCCTGTTGAATATGCGATTTGGAAGTTGTAACCACCTGTATCAGCATCTAAATCTAAAACTTCTCCGGCAAAAAATAATCCTTTTACAAGTTTAGATTCCATAGTTTTTGGGTTTACTTCGTCTAGACTTATTCCTCCTTGAGTAATTATAGCTTCCTTAAAGGCTCTGCTGGAAATTACTTTAAATTTTAACTCCTTTAGATAATGTTTAATACGTTTCCTTTCTTGACCACTTATATCGAAACCTCTTTTTTCTTTTGATATTTTACATAAGCTAATCATCGGTGCTACCATTTTTGATGGTAACCAAAGTTTGAAAATATTTTCAATATTTTTTTTACCATGTTCTTGTAAGTCCCTTAAAAGTCTTTTGTCTAATTTGTCAATGTCTAATGCAGGCTTGAGGTCTATTGTAATTTCTACAACTTTATTTTTATCTAGAGCTGTTACAGCTTCTCTACTTAATGTAAGTATTATTGGTCCTGATAATCCGAAATGCGTAAAAAGCATTTCTCCAAATTCTTCTTGCTGTTTTTTGCCGTCTACCCATAAACAAGCATTTACATTTTTTAAACTCAGTCCCATTAAACTATTAGCTAATGAACCTTCTGTTATTAAAGGAGTTAATGCCGGTAGTGGTTTTATGATATTATGTCCTAGTTTTTTTGCCAAGTTATATCCGTCACCTGTTGAACCAGTTGCAGGATATGATTTGCCACCTGTAGCAATTATTACTTTTGATGCTAAGACTCGTTTTTTTATTCCCTTTTGAGTGTATTCAACACCAATAATTTTACCGTTATTGCAGAGTATTTCTTCTACTTTAGAGTCTGTTTGCAAAACAACATTTTTTGATAAAGCCCAATTTGAAATAGCATTGACTACGTCTTTAGATTTATCTGATACCGGAAATACCCTCTGACCTCTTTCTGTCTTGTATTCTACATTCTGCTGAGATAATATCTCTAAAATATCATCTTTAAAAAACTTTTTATATGCATGTTTTAAAAACTTAGCATTTGGATGTATTTTTTTAAAATGATGCGAAGCATAGCTATCATTAGTGATATTACAACGGCCTTTTCCGGAAATAAGCATTTTTCGGCCTTGTGATTTCATTTTTTCTAAGAGTAATACCGATTTGTCTAAGCGTGCACTAGTTCCTGCTGCAATAAGTCCTGCTGCTCCGGCACCAACGATAATTGTATCTATTTCCTGTTCTTTATTTCCCATTAGTGTTCTATTGTTAATCTCAGATTTAGTTCAATTAATTTGTTTTTTCTATGCATTTCCTTTTATTCCAAGCTTTTTCTTTTTTTATGTCAATAATATTGTCGTCGCAGTCTAGGTAATTACCATGCTTGTCTTTCTTTAACCTATACAATTCTCCATTTCTTATAGCTGAAATTATAATCTCAATTAATTCATTCTTGCTAATTTCTTTATATTTTTCGCCATAACTAATTCCAACTTCATTATTTTTTAAATCCATTAATGAAGCAGTCGAATCTTGTGAATAGCAATTACGTTTATATTGATGGTAATTAATTTTCTCATGTATTACACCTAATCTATATGCTTTTTTACTTTTTATATTTTGACTAAGTAATGCCATCCAGTATGAGTGCTTAAATGCGTCTAAATTACCTCCAGACTTATCCGATAATATCTTGTTCTTTTCTAGACTATCAGTTATTTTTATGGCAATTTTTGTTAGTTTAAGTACTTTTTTTGCAATAAATGGATGAGATATTGCCCAGAAAAACTCTCTTGGCTTTATACTGATTTTATGTTTATTCTTAGGAAGATTAGATCCCCCAGCATGCAAACTAGAGATATTAAAAGTTAATAAAGCAATAATAAATATGATATATTTTTTATAATTAATAATGTCTTCCATAGAATAATAATATACTTTTGCCTTTTGCAAATGTATCAATAATATAATATCAATGATAGATAATAAAGGTTATAAGCGTGTTGATGAGTTCAACAAAGAAACAACGAAGAAGTTAGCATATCACTATAAAGAAATTCTTAGATTAATAGGAGAGGACCCGGAGCGCGAAGGACTACTAATGACACCTGAGAGAGTTGCTAAAGCAATGCAATTTCTAACTCAAGGATATTATGCTGATGCCAAAGAGATTATCCAGTCTGCAATGTTTACAGAAAACTATAAACAAATGGTTTTAGTAAAAGATATTGAGCTTTACTCCTTGTGTGAGCATCATATGATTCCTTTTATAGGTAAGGCTCATGTTGCCTATATTCCTAATGGTAAAATTATGGGCTTGAGCAAAGTAGCAAGAGTAGTTGAAGTTTATTCAAGACGGTTGCAGATACAGGAACGACTTACTATGCAAATAAAAGATGCAATCCAAGATGCGTTGAATCCCCTGGGTGTTGCAGTTGTTATAGAAGCTAAACATCTTTGTATGGCAATGCGTGGCATTCAAAAACAAAGCTCTGTTACAACTACTTCTGATTTTACCGGAGCTTTTGCTAATAATCTCAAAACAAGAGAGGAGTTTCTACATTTAATTGGCACTAAACTTTCATAAGCTTTTTGGAAATTTTATAATTTAATATAGCAATTCTGTTTTTTTATAACATTAACATTTAACTTTTAATATTAATACCAATTTATTTAAATTTGCACAAATAGGATATATATTATATAATAAATTATTTTTTAAGATATGAATATGTTTAATCAACAAATAAACGAAACTAAAGCTCATAATTATCAGACATTTGTAGCAAAGAATTTTTTGTCAAATGTGTTTTCTTGGATGTCTATAGCTCTAGCTTTGACAGCAGTTACAGCATACTACTTTGGTACTGATATGGGTTTGATGAGTCTTCTTTATGGTGAAACTGGTATGACAACACTTGGAATGATAGTAGCATTTGCTCCATTAGGCCTTGTTCTTTTAATGGGATTTGGAGTTAATAAATTGTCTTATCCTGCATTAGTACTTGTTTTTGGAATTTATTCAATACTTATGGGAATGAGTTTGAGTTTTATTCTATTAATTTACACAGCGGCATCTGTTTTTAAAACCTTTTTGATAACATCTTTACTTTTTGGTGTAATGGCCTTACTTGGTTATACGACTAAAACTGATTTGACAAAGTTTGGATCATTATTAATAATGGCTTTAATAGGTATTATTATTGCTTCTGTGATAAATATGTTTATGCATAGTGCACAAATGGACTATATAATTAGTTTTGTAGGTGTTCTGATTTTTACAGGACTTACAGCTTATGATGTTCAGAAGCTTAAGCGTATTGGTGGAGGAATTGAATATCAGGATGTTGATGCAAATAAATTAACTATTATTGGAGCATTAACTTTATACCTTGATTTTATTAACTTATTCTTATTTTTGTTACGTTTTATGGGGAATCGTAGATAGATATTTATTTTATTGTTATTCTAAATTTTAATAGTAGATAAGTGTTTTAAGAATAATAGTTAAAGATGATTTAAATTATTTTCTAAAATAGATTTATAAATATTATATTAGTATATTCTAATATTACACAGGTTTAATTTTTACAAAGTATAATAACTAATGAAAGCATACGTATTTCCAGGGCAAGGGGCTCAATTTGTTGGAATGGGAAAAGACCTTTATGATTCTTCTTCTGAGGCAAAAGAACTTTTTGAAAAAGCAAATAAGATTTTAGGGTTTCGCATTACTGATTTAATGTTTGAAGGAACTGATGAAGACCTTCGTCAAACAAAAGTTACTCAACCAGCAATTTTTCTTCACAGTGTTATTTTAGCACGTGTTTTAGGTGATGAATTTAAACCCGATATGGTTGCTGGACACTCTTTGGGAGAGTTTTCTGCATTGGTGGCAGCTGGTGCCTTGTCATTTGAAGATGGTCTAAAACTGGTCTCTAAACGTGCTCTTGCTATGCAAGCTGCATGCGAAATGCAACCTTCTACGATGGCTGCAATTGTTGGTCTTGAAGATGACGTTGTTGAGAGTATTGTTAATTCTATAGAAAACGAAGTTGTTGTAGCTGCTAATTATAATTGTCCCGGACAATTAGTTATCTCCGGTAGTTGTGAAGGTATAGATATTGCTGTTGAAAAATTAAATGAAGCAGGTGCCAGAAGAGCTATGAAACTTAATGTAGGTGGAGCTTTTCACTCTCCATTGATGGATCCTGCAAGACAAGAATTGGCGAAGGCTATTGATAAAACTAAATTCCAAAGTCCTATTTGTCCTATTTATCAAAATGTTACTGGACAGGCTGTTGCTAATCCTGAAATTATTAAAGAAAATTTAATATCACAGCTAACATCACCTGTACGTTGGACGCAGATTATGAAAAATATGGTTGCTAATGGTATGACAGAATATATTGAAGTTGGTCCGGGTAAGGTACTTCAAGGTTTACTTAAAAAGGTAGATCGAAAAATATCAACATCATCAGCTTCAGTTAATTAGAATGATAATTTTTTAGGCAAACTTAAAGTTTGCCTTTTTTAT
>JAMOQI010000070.1 GCA_027064095.1 Bacteroidales bacterium
CTTTTTTTTGCCTTTTTTTTAAATTGTTATTGTGTTTGCAATCTTTTGAATTTAAAAGGATATATTAATATACAAGGTGGATATTATTTTTGTTTAAGCTAAAATTATAGTTAACCCTTAATTTGTACAAAAGCAATGCGAATTGTATGAATTAATAATGAATAGCTGGGTATAATGCGGGAAAACTCTTCCGAAAAAAGTTCAGGACAAGTTAATTTATAAAAACTTAAATTTGACTATTTAAAAAATATCCAAATTTAACCTCAGTTGGATATTGGATTTCTATGAGTGAAATTTTATGTCGAACTGAGGTCATTATTTATTTAATTATCATGATTATTTGTGAATAATCCGGATTAATTTTAAACAGGATAAACTATAAATTTTTGATACTTTTAAACTCAGCTTTAAACCTTCTGTTTTCTGCGCTTTTTATTGCAATAGAAAAACATTATTTTATCAATAAGTAAATAACGCGATGCTTTTATATTATTGAATTAATAGGGGAATAATCTAATTAATTTATTTAATAGCGTTATAGCATTTTTCTATTGTTAAAAATGTTTCTTCTATATCATCGTCTAAACCCACAGAAAATCTAACTAATCCTTCTGATAGTCCCATTTTCTTTTGGTCTTCTTCTGGTACTTCTGAAGAAGTACTTTTACCCGAATTACTAAATAATGTTCTGAAATAGCCCAAACTTACTGCTAAATATCCAACCCCTTCTTTTTGCATTAGTGACATAAATTTACTTGCTTTATTTGCTGTATTTAAATCAATTGCTATCATTCCTCCAAAGCCATATTTTTCATTGAAAGTTTTCTTAATTATATCGTGGTATGGGTTGTTTTCAAGACCAGGATAAATTGCTTTTATTCCTATGTCGTTAAATCTTTTTGCCAAGTATAAAGCATTATTGCTATGTTGTTTCATTCTTATTGGCAATGTGTATAAATTCTTTTGTATATTTGTTGCACGATAAGAGTCAAGTACGCCACCTAGAAGCATACTTGTCCCATTATTTAAGTCTAGCAAACTATTTATAAATTCTTCATTTGCACAAATAGCTCCAGCTGTGGTATCATTCTTGCCATTAATAAATTTGGTCATTGAGTAAACAACGATATCAGCCCCTAATTCTTTTGGGGAAAAGATTAAAGGGGTAAATGTATTATCAACAACCAATTTTATTCCATGTTCTTTTGTTATTTTGGCTAAGCTTGGGATATCTGCTATTTGCAACATTGGATTATTCATAGTTTCAGTATACACAAGTTTTGTGTTATCTTGAATTGAGTGTTTTACTTCTTCTATATTTGTTGTATCAATAAATGTTACACTAATATTGAATTTTGGTAAATAATTTTTCATAAATGCATAAGAACCACCATAAACAGTTCTTGATGCTACTATGTGGTCGCCTGAATTACAAATTTGCAAAATTGTATTTGTAATTGCTGCCATTCCTGAACCAGTAACCCATGCTGCCTCTGTATTTTCCATAGCTGCAAGAGCTTTTGAAAGTGTGTAAGTGCTTGGATTCCAATGGCGAGAATATAAGAATGCGCCTTCTAATTCGCCATTAAAACATGCTGTCATTAATTCTCCACTGTCAAATGCAAACGTTGCAGAATCATTAATTGATTGGTTAACTCCATTATGTTCTCCTAATGAGTGTGCTTTTTCTAAAGCTGCTGCTGGATTAAATTTCATAATAATATTATTTTGTGTTACTACACTAGATTAAAATTAATTATATCGTAAGCAAAATTAATAAAAATCATATATTTATTTAGTTAATATTATTAAAAAAATAATATAATTAAGATTAAGTGTGCTTATTTTAAATATATTTAAGTTAATTATTAAAAATATTGATTTTTTCTAAAAAATATCAAGTTTTAGTGTTTTGTAGCTTCTGTTTATTATATAAATTTGTCCAAATTTTAAAATTTGAATATGGATTTTGATATAATAATAATAGGAAGTGGTCCTGGTGGCTATGTGGCTGCTATAAGAGCTTCGCAATTAGGTAAGAAAGTGGCTGTTATTGAACGAGCTGAAGTTGGTGGAATATGTTTGAATTGGGGTTGTATTCCAACAAAAGCCTTATTAAAAAGTGCACAGGTATATAATTATATGAAGCATTCTCAAAATTATGGTGTTAAAGTTGAGGGTGAAATTTTGGCTGATTTTAATGCAATGGTTGAACGTAGTAGAGGAGTCGCAGCAAATATGAGTAAAGGTGTTCAGTTTTTATTTAAAAAGCATGGTATTACTTTAATACAAGGTTTTGGGAAAATAGCTAAGGATAAATCCGTTGAAGTATTATCAGAGGTAGGTAAAAAAAGTAAATATACAGCCGAAAGTATTATTATTGCTACCGGTGCAAAAGCTAGACAATTACCAAATTTACAAATTGATGGTAAAAAGATAATTGGATATCGTCAAGCAATGACTATGGAAAAACAACCAGAATCTTTGTTAGTAGTTGGTTCAGGAGCTATAGGATCAGAATTTGCACATTTTTATCATAGTATTGGAACGAAGGTGACTTTAGTAGAGTATCTTCCAAATATTTTACCTTTAGAGGATGAGGATGCTTCTAAGGCATTGGCTCGCTCTTTTAAAAAGTCGAAGCTTAAGCTTATGACCTCTTCTGCAGTTACTAATGTTGATACATCAGGTGAGAAATGTATTGTTAGTGTTGAAACTAAAAAAGGAATTGAGAAAATAGAAGTAGATGTCGTTCTATCTGCAGTAGGTGTTGAAACTAATATTGATGGTTTGGGCTTAGATGATTTAGGGATTGTCCATGAAGGAGGTAAAATTATTGTAGATGATTTTTATCAAACTAGTATTGAGGGAGTTTATGCTATTGGAGATATTGTTCATGGTCCGGCATTGGCACATGTTGCTTCTAGAGAGGGTATTATTTGTGTTGAAAAAATTGCTGGACATTCTGTTGAAGCAATGGATTATAGTAATATTCCTGCTTGTACTTATACAAGCCCTGAGGTAGCGAGTGTAGGATTAACAGAGAAAGTTGCATTGGAAAAAGGTTATGAATTACGCATAGGAAAGTTTCCTTTTAAAGCTAGTGGAAAAGCTACTGCTGGAGGCAATACCGATGGTTTTGTGAAGATTATTTTTGATAAAAAGACTGATGAATTATTAGGATGTAGTATGGTTGGGGATAATGTTACTGAAATGATTTCGGAAATAGTTGTCGCTAGGCGTATGAAAGTCAAAGGTATTGATTTGATAAATGCTGTTCATCCACATCCTACTATGAGTGAAGCGGTTATGGAGGCTGCAGCACATGCCTATGGTGAAGCTATACACATAGTGTAAATATATATTCAATGTCTAGAATTATCATTATTACAAATAGATTAGTTGTTGGTGGACCTAGTGTGCACTTAAAACAACTTATTAAAAACTTTTCCAACAAGCATAAAATTTTTCTTATTTATGGTCCACCTTCTGAGGGTGAATCTTCTATGGAAGACGAATTTTTGGAATTTGGTATTGAAATGAAAAAGCTCAAGTACCTTAAGAAAAGTTTTAATGTATATAATGATATTCGTTTAATAAAAGTTCTTACTGGTATTTTTAATGATTTTAAACCAGATATAGTTCATACTCATACATTTAAACCTGGTTTAACAGGTAGATATGTAGCATGGAAGCTTAATGTTTCTAAAATAATCCACACATATCATGGCTTGATTTTTAAGGGTTATTTTTCTAATATTATAGCTAGTTTTTTAATTATTATAGATAGATTTTTAGCATCAAAGACTCATGTAATAATTACTTTATCTGAATCACAGAAAGAGGCAATTGTAAATCAATATAAAATTACTGATAAAGAAAAGGCGAGAATTATTCCTTTGGCGACAAGCTATAGACCTGAGGATTTTACAAAGGAAAAAGCTGCACTTTTTAGGAATAAATGGAAGCTTGATAAGGATTCTCAAATAATTGCTCAAGTTGGACGTCTTGCTGATGTTAAGAATGTATCGTTGATGATTGATGTATTTCATGAGCTAAGGAAAAAGTCAAAAACAAAAGTTGTTCTTTTTATTGTTGGTGATGGCGAATTAAAGGATATTTTGATTGATCAAGCGCAATCGCTACATTTGAAAGTTGCAAATGGAGTAGCTAGAGAAAATGCTGATGTTGTTTTTACTTCATGGTGCAAAGATTTGGTAGCACTGTATTCAGCAATGAATTTACTTGTTCTTACATCAAAGAATGAAGGAACTCCCTTAAATATTATTGAGGCAAATATTGCTGGTGTTGCTGTAATGGCTCCCAGAGTTGGAGGAATAGGAGACATGATTTTAGATGGAGAAACCGGTATTTTGTATGATAAAGCTAATGAGATTGAAGATAAATTATTAGAATTGTTAAAAAATCCTCAAAATATTATAGCTCTCGGAAATAATGCATCAATATATGCAAATCAAAAATATAGTTTACAGTCGATGTTAAAAGAGTACGAAAAACTTTATAATTAGAATATTATGGAAATAAAAAAAACTAAGATAGAAGGATTATTGATTATCAAACCAAGTGTTTTTACCGATGAGAGGGGATATTTTTTCGAATCATATAATAAGGATAATTTTACAAAATTAGGTTTATCAACAGAATTTGTGCAAGATAACGAATCTAAATCTCAAAAGAATGTTTTAAGAGGTTTACACTTTCAGAATCCACCTTATGAGCAGGGTAAATTAGTAAGAGTTATAAAGGGAGCAGTTTTGGATGTGGCAGTTGATATTCGTGTTGGCTCTCCAACTTACGGACAATGGGAATCGGTTGTACTTACAGAAGAAAATAAAGTAATGTATTGGATTCCGGCAGGTTTTGCTCATGGTTTTCTTACTCTTAAAGATGATACTATTTTTTCATATAAATGTACTAATGTTTATAATAAACAAAGTGAAGGAAGTATTATGTGGAATGATCCTGATATTGGTATAGAGTGGAATATTGATAATCCTGTTCTTTCAGATAAAGATAAAGTAGCCCCTGATTTTAAGAGTTTTATAAGTAATTTTTAAAGAAATGTTTATCTTATAAATTGTAAACTAGATAATATTTGTTTAGTAATTTAACTTTAAAAATACTTTATTTTTATTCACTATAAAAGATATTTTCTTCTTTAATATAATCCTCTCCTCTATAAGCTTGGAATAATCTTACCACAGAAATAGTATCTTTTTCGCAATAGGTTTTAATACGTTCTATATTTTTATCTTGCCAATAAACTTTCCATACCTCGCTACCATCAATATCATCTTTGGGTGTTGGAATTCCAAAAATAGCAGTTAATAAATCTAATGACGTATAGTTTTTATAATCTCCAAATTTCCATAATTGCATAGTGTCGAGATGATTTATTTCCCAGGGTTTTTTACCTGCAAGGTCAAGAAGATTTGGTAATTTTATTCTGTTTACAAGCATTCTTCTTGCAATATAAGGGAAGTCAAATTCAATGGCATTATGCCCACAAAGAAGATGATCTGCTTTATTAAAATACTTATCAAGGAGCTCTTTAAATTCTGATAGTAATTGTTTTTCATCATCACCATAATAGGATTTTACTCTTAATTGATTGTTATGGAAGAAAGCCACAGAAATGCATATTATTTTACCAAACTCTGAGTAGATACCTGCTCTTGGGTATAAAGATTGAGCTGTATCTTCTTCTTTTTTTATTAATCTTTCAGCTTTTTTATGCCAAAGTTTTTTGAATCTTTCACTTTGCCTATCAAAGCTTTCAAAGGCTGGAACTGTTTCAATATCCAGAAATAGAATTTTTTCAATATTATATTTTTCTAACATGATTATTTTGTTTGTGTAAAAATAATCAAATAATTTTAAATATTCTGTGTAAGAAAACGTAATATTTTTGTGTAACTTATACTTTTGAAATAGTCATTTACTAATGTATTTTAATAGTTATTGGGATCTTGGTTTTGAAAACTTTAAAAGCTTTGTCTTTGACATTATTCTTATTCTGGTCTTTAATAATTATCGGCAATTATCGGTTGAGTAAATCTTTTAAATGCTCAGCAACACGAAATGCATTGGCATAAATGGTCCATGTATAGGTTACGCTACCACCGGTAGGCATAAAACTACCATCTGTAACATAGAGATTCTTTACCTCATGTGCTTTACAGTTTTTGTCGAGAACAGATTTTTTTGGATTATTACCAAATCTACATCCACCTGCTTGAAGGTTTGGGGGAGGAAGCGTTCCAATATAGCTGTTAACTCTGCGACAGCCCATCTTTCTCAGAACTGATTCTCCCTTTTTTGCAAGGATTTTACCAATCTTTAAATCATGGTCATGGGATTCTAATCTAAGGCGAGCAACGGGATCACCCCATTTGTCTTTTATCTTATCATCTAAGCTGACAAAACAGTTGTCGTTTGGTTGCCAGTCTATAAAAATCTCAAACTTAATTTTACGCATTTTATTAAAGTAAGCGTAAATCTTTTTTTGATATTCTTCACCGTAGACCAGTTCTCCATATTTATTCCATTTATTTCTAATTGCCTTACCAATTGGATTTGCATGTTCGAAAAGAAAATCAATAGTTCCACCTTTTAATTTTTTCCCGTTTTCATCTTCTATTTCATAAAAGTGATGAATACTTCTATTGATAAATACACCCGGGAAATGTATTTTCTTAGCATCTTCCTCTGTAAAGTTTTTATAATCAATTATTCCACTTCCAATTCCTCCGGCAGAGAAAATTAGATTTTTACCCACCTGCCCATTATTATTTGCTAATCCATTTGGAAAAGAATCACTTTTACTCATAAGTAGTAATCTAGAGGTCTCTATTGCTTGAGCAGCTACAACAAAAATGTCAGCTTCAATTGAATAATCTTTGCCATCTTTAAAATGGTAATGTGCTTTTAATATTTTATCTGACTTTGTTTCTAAATAGAATACTTTAGCATTGTCAATTATTTTACAATTGTTGGTTTCTAAGGCTTTATTTAATAATGCCACTCTGCTACTACCTTTTGCATCGGAACCACAGGCATAGCTGCCACAAAAGTTTGAATAGTAACAAGAATTTCTGTTCTCGAAAGGCTTGCTTAAAATAGCTCTTGGCATTGGAATAATTTCAATTTTCAGTTTTTTACAAGCATTATCCAATAATTCTGAAGCATAATTTTCTGCTAAAGGAGGAAAAGGGAAATTATCTGATGATCTAGGCTCTTGAAATTTATGTTTAATTACCTTACCAGAAACACCAACTACTTTCTCAACCTTATCATAAAATGGTTCTAAATCTTTATATTCAATAGGCCAATCAACTACATTAGATTTTTCAATTTTACCATAAGTAGATAAAAGTCTAAAATCTTTAGGTTTAAGCCTGTGAAAATATCCACTCATAAAATTAGAAGAACCGCCAACAACGGAGCCATTCCAGAAATTCTGTCCACCAAGATAGTTAGGCTTTGCAATCCATTTGCCATTTCCGTTCTTAGTTTCAATAACATGTGGTTCATCTTCTAAGCGTGGTGTTACAACATCGCGTCTTGTTAATGCAATCTCATCTTTGGCATAGTCTTTTGTTTTATACCATGGCCCTTTTTCAAGAACAATTACTTGATGACCAACTTTCGACAATTCATATATAATAGGTCCGGCACCAGCACCACTTCCTATTACACAGATCTTTTTTTTATTGAATTTTGGATTGCTCATGATTTAGGGTTATTAATAGATAATATCTCAGGATATCTATTCCTTTCTTGCGGCTCTGGAATTCCACCTTTATAATTAATCCAGTTCCAACCAATTTTTTCAGGATTACTTCCATAAACAGGGTGAGCAAACATCGACTCAATAATAACGGTCATTACTCTGGAAAGGTACTTTTCGCCCCAGTTTGTATGGCTTACTATTTCTATAAACTCTTCTTGTTTGTTTTTATCTAATTTTTGGAAGGATTTACCATTTTTCTCATTACAGAATTGTGAAAATTTATCTAAGTTTTTTATTAAAAATAGCTTTTTGGATGATTCTAGCTTATTATCTTTAAGAATCCATAGATAATATATGTCACTTTTGAGCACTAAAGCACCAGGAGAAATAGAAGTGTTTGGATATAAAATGTCTAAGATTGTTCTTAATAAACTTAAATTAATATTATAGTTGTTATTATCAATTGATATTGTTAGTGAGTCTAAACTTTCTGTATTACAGCTGTATACAAATGGTATTTGAAGGGCAATACCACCAGCAATTAATGTTTTGAGAAAGAATCTCCTTTCAACTAATTTCATGAATACAAAGTAAAGCTATTAATATGTTTTTTCAAAGTTAATATTAAAAGGAATATAATAGTAAAATTTGTTTACTTTTGGGGCATATTTAACAATACTAAATTAATTTTTATGAAACTTAGAAAATTATCTTATTTCGCAGGCATGATAATAGTGGCTGCATTCCTATCAATAGGACTAAACTCTTGTGATAACCATTCTGCGGCTCCAAAAGAAGAAGTTACAACTACTGCTGAGGCTTCTACAACTGAAGTTTCTGATGACGCTGGAAAATGCGGTGAAGGAAAATGTGGTGAGGCAAATGAATCAGAAGAAAAGGAAGACCATTTTGCATCTATTGACACAGATGGTGATGGAATGATTACAAAGGAAGAATTTAGCGCTCACGGAATGTCTGAATTTGCTGAGAAAGATTCTGATAATGATGGCAATATATCAAAAGACGATTGCACAATGTTTGACGAATTTAATACTGATGGTAATGATGTATTATCAAAAGATGAATTTGTTGCAGGACATGAAGGAATGTTTTCTAAATTAGATGCTGACGGTGATGCTAATATTACTCGTGATGAAATGGATGCTTTTATTTCTAGTATGAAGTCTGCTTCAAATGAAGAGTCTAAATGTGGTGAAGGAAAATGCGGGAAATAATTTCCTGTTTTATTATTCTTATAAAAAGAAGCCGAATTTCAATCGAGATTCGGCTTCTTATTTTTTTGTTAATATCCTTTGAGTTTAAATTTTTATTTCATCAGATAAATGGAGATCATGCCCCATTCTGTCTTGTTTTGTTTTTAAATATCTAATATTATGTTTACTTGGTGGAATAATAATAGGTCTTGATTCTACTATTTCTATTCCATAGCTACTCAACCCTACTCTTTTAGTAGGATTATTTGTAAGTAAAATAATCTTATTAGCATTTAGGTCTCTTAATATTTGAGCTCCAATTCCATAGTCACGCTCATCATCTTTGAAACCTAACATTAGGTTAGCATCAACAGTATCAATACCTTGTTCTTGTAGATGATATGTTTTAAGTTTATTAAGTAAACCTATACCACGTCCTTCTTGGTTCATATAAAGTACAATTCCTTTTCCTGTTTTTTCAATTAGTTTCATTGATTCGTGTAATTGAGGACCACAGTCACATTTACAACTTCCAAAAATGTCTCCGGTAACACAACTAGAATGAACACGAACTAAAATAGGTTCATCTTTTTTCCATGTTCCTTTTACTAATGCCAACTGTGGTTTGCCATCAGATAGTTGTTTATATGCATGTAGCATAAAATCACCATATTCTGTAGGCATTGTAACAACTTCTTCTTTAGAAATTAAACTTTCGTTTTTAATTCTATAAGCTATAAGGTCCTTGATAGTTATTATTTTAAGTTTAAACTTGTCTGCAAGTTTTATTAGTTGAGGAAGTCGTGCCATAGTTCCATCCTCATTCATAATTTCACAAATGGTACCCACAGGTTTAAAACCGGCTAGTCGGGCTAAATCAATGGCGGCTTCAGTATGTCCAGCTCTTCTAATAACACCATTTTCTTTTGCAATTAGTGGGAAAATATGACCAGGTCTGCTGAAATCTTCCTTTTTTAACTCATCGTTGCAAAGTGCTTTTATGGTTTTAGCTCTATCATTAGCAGATATCCCGGTAGTAACTCCTTGTCCAAGCAAATCGATAGAGATTGTAAACGCCGTTCCTTTTGGATCAGTGTTTTTACCCACCATCATATTTAGATTTAATTGTTCAGCCTTTGATTCAGTTATTGGTGCACAGATTAATCCTCGTCCATGTTTAGCCATAAAGTTGACAATTTCTGGAGTGGTTTGTTCAGCAGCACATATGAAGTCACCTTCGTTTTCACGGTCTTCATCATCAACAACAATAACTATTTTGCCAGCTTTTATATCTTCAATTGCTTCTTCTATATTATTGAGTTTTCTTTTCATATTTATAGCACATATAATTTAAGTTGCAAAGGTAGTCAATTAGTACTTATGCCTTATCGCCTTTATGTTTATTTTGTGCTTTTTTAAATCAATATTGAATATGTTTTTTATCACTTTCCCGATTTTTAAGTAAAATTTAAATTTTATGTTTGAGATTTTTCGGGTAAAATATATCAGATATCACTATTTAATAGCTATATTATTAATTAGAGTTATATAATATCAGTAAGTTTTTGGTTATTCTTAATAGTATTTAGTTTTTTTTATACTTATCAAAGTGGATGCGAAAGTTAATGTATCTTTTACGATAGATATAGCTGGTGACCCTAATGCTGTGTGTATTGTAATTGATATTCAGATAGTTTAAAATATATAGTATTTGCCATGACGTTGTTACGCTAAAGGAGTGATGTTGGGCGTGTGTTTTTTTTGCTTTTGCAACTAACTATGGAATTATAGAGTAACAGTTTATGCTGTCAACATAGGGATCTTTGAAAGGTGATATTTATTTCGGTTTTACAATTGTAAGAAGTTTTGCCTTGATAGTATCTGACTATTTTTAGTATATTTGAAAAATTATTTTTTTAATCAATTTGAATTAGTATGAAAAATTTAATTAAAATTGGATTACCAATATTTGTATTTGTTTTTAGCTTTGTATATACCACAAGTACAAGAATAGCTGTTACTCTAGAAAAATCAAATACTTATAGTGTTGCTAAATTAGAAATTCCTGAAAATATCCAAAATATTTTAGATAAATCTTGTGTGATGTGTCACAATAGTGAATCTAAAGATATTAAAGGTAAAATGAAACTGAATTTAGACCATTTTACTGATGGGTAAATATTCTAAAGGGAAATTAATAGGCAAGCTTCGTGGTATTACTAAAGTATTGGGTAAGTCATTAATGCCTCCAAAGAAATTTTTAGCTAAACATCCGGAAAAAGCATTAACACCGGTAGATAAAAAATCATTATTGGATTGGGCTACTGAACAAGGAAAATTACTTGCCGGAATTTAATAATGTGAAGAATATTATCTGTCTTTTTTAAAGACTATAATAAATATATTATTCCTATAGTTTTGTAAGGTTAAGTATATTTTTTTGAAAATAGGTATATATAAACTTTTAATATAATGAGTAAGCAAAAGAGATTGTTTTGGTACACTGTTTTAGGATTATTAATAATTGTACAAGTATATCCTGTTACCAGGCCTGAGGTTGTTGCCAATAATCCGGATGATATAATGAAAGTCACAGAAATTCCGTCAAATGTATCTTCAATGCTTAAGGCAGCCTGTTATGATTGTCATTCTAACGAAACTTCATTTCCTTGGTACTCAAGTGTTTCTCCAGTGAAATGGTTAGTTTATCAAGATATTCGTAAAGGTAGAGAGAAATTGAATTTTTCTAATTGGGCATCCATGGATAAAATGGATCAAGCAGAAGTTTTAGATAATATAAGTACGGAAGTTATGGGAGGTGATATGCCAATGAAAATATACCATATAATGCATTCTGATGCTAAGCTGAGTGATGAAGATCGTCAAGCAATTGCAGATTGGGCTGATGAATATACCGAAGCTTTATTTGAATAATTAATATGGGGAACGAATATAAAAGAGGCTAATTAATATTGGCCTCTTTTTTTATTTCTTGTTTTGAATATTAACTCGCATTATTTATACGAAAGCAAAGCGAATTGTATGAATAAGCATTGAATAATGGTGTGTAATGAGTGAAAATCTTTCTGAAATAAGTTCGTGCCAGGCTGATTTATAAAAACTTAAATTTGGGTATTTAAAAAATATCCAATCTTATTAATCACAGTTTGATAGATGTTTTTTGTGAGTGAAATTTTATGTAGAACTAAGGTTATTGGTTTTATTTAATCGTCAAGATTATTTGTGAATAATCAGGGTTAATATGATTTAATGACCATAGTTTCAGTATGAATATGACGAGCAGCATCAGCTCCGTTACCATGGTGTTCTTCATAGTTTTCGCATCTTTCTTCCGGGTCTTTATCGCCACAGGTACATCCAATATTTACATTCTTTCCAGTATCTATCGTGCTGCATTGTTTTACAAAAGTTCCACCTTTTATCAAAAACATTTTTATACCTATTGCAGAAAATGCAAAACCGATTAAAATTAATGCCAATAAAAATTGTTGCATAATATTATTTCTATAATTAGACTGCAAAGATATGCAAAATGCTTAGTAAATTTAATCAATGAATTATTAATTTTCATTATTTAAATACCCTGAAAAGAAAATTTTGTTTTATATAATCCTATTATTTTCTCTTAAATTCTGCACAAACAATTGCTGTTGCTATGGCAGCATTAAGAGATTCCATAATTGATTTATTATGGCTAGGTATAGTTATACGTTTTTTAATATATGATTGAATTTCAGGGCTGATGCCATTTCCTTCATTACCAATAATAATAACTCCATTATCACTAAGTTCAGTTTTGAAAATATTCTCACCTTCTAATAATGTACCATAAATAGGGATTTTAGAATTTAATTTACTTAACCAATTAGCAAGGTCGGTGTAATAAAATTCAACTCTAGTAAGTGCTCCCATGCTTGCCTGTACAACTTTTGGGTTGTAAACATCAACAGTTTCTTTTGAGCAAATTAGTTTATCAATACCAAACCAATCAGCAATTCTTATTATTGTTCCTAGATTTCCTGGATTTTGTATAGAGTCTAATACTAATACCAAATCATTTTCTTTATATTGAAAATCTTCTTGAGTAGGATATGCAACAATTGCGACTACTTGGTTAGGAGTTTTTAGAAGACTAATAGCTTGAAGTTCTTTATGGCTTATTTGAGTTATATTATTATGGATATTAGAATTTTTATTTACCCATTCTTCAATGGCAAATATTTCTCTTACATTAAATTTACTATTTACAAATTCACTAACTACTTTCGGCCCTTCTACTATAAAGCTTTTCTTTTGACGACGATATTTGCTAATATGTAAAGCACGTATTTTCTTTAATTGATTTTTACTTAGCATAATAATTAGATTTAGTAAATACAAAAGTACAAAATTACGTATCAGAAATACAATTATGTAAAATTATAAATAAATTTTGTTAGAGGATAAAAAAAGCCCACTATTTAATAAATAGTGGGCTTTGATATTGTTAAGTTGTAATTATTCAGCTACAACTTCAAATTTAATTGAAGCTTTAACTTCACGGTGAAGGTTAACAGTAGCAGTATATTCACCAGCTTCTTTAACTTTATCACTATCAACAACAATTTTCTTTCTGTCAATTTCAATATTTGCTTGAGATTTTAAAGCGTCAGCAATTTGCATTGCGTTAACAGAACCGAATATTTTTCCACTAGTGCCAATTTTTGCTCCAATAGTAAGTGAAACTTCTTCAATAGATTTAGCAATTTCTTGTGCTTCATTAAGAATTTTCTCAGCTTTATGAGCTTTTTGTTTAAGTACTTCGGCAAGGATTTTCTCGTTTTGGCTAGTAGCCTGTATTGCATAACCTTGTGGGATTAGATAGTTACGAGCATATCCATTTTTAACATTGATAATGTCGTTTACAAATCCTAATTTAGCAATATCTTGTTTTAATATAATTTTCATAAAATTTTCCTCCTATTTTAAAAGATCCGCAACGTAAGGCATTAAAGCAATATGACGTGCTCTTTTCACTGCTTGAGCAACTTTCTTTTGGTATTTCAATGAAGTACCTGTTAGTCGACGAGGAAGAATTTTTCCTTGTTCGTTTACAAACTTCATTAGAAAGTTAGCATCTTTATAATCAATGTATTTAATGCCGCTTTTTTTGAAACGACAATATTTTTTCTTTTTGGTATCAACCGCAATTGGGGTTAAATATCTAATTTCTGAACTTGTTGCCATGTTTTATCAATTTTTAAAAATGAATACTAAGCTTTTGCTTTTTCTTCTCTTACACTTCTACGTTTTTCTGCGTAAGCTTTAGCATGCTTGTCTAATTTTACTGTTAAGAAGCGTAAAACGCGCTCATCACGCTTTAATGCTACTTCATAATCATTAATGAATGATCCATCAGCTTCAAATTCAATCAATTGGTAAAAACCAGATGATTTTTTTGTAATATTGTAGGCTAGTTTTTTTAAGCCCCAATTCTCGTAATTAACGATAGTGCCACCTGCAGCAGTGATCAAATCGCTGTACTTTTTTACCGCTTCCTTTATCTGTTCTTCAGATAAAACGGGAGTTAAAATGAAAACGGTTTCATAATTGTTCAACATATTATCTCTGTTATAATTAATAATAATAATTAACTAATTTGCTTTATTGCAAATTCCCAATTTTTGGGACTGCAAAAGTATAAATTTTTATTTTACGGACAACAGTTTTAATCTTTTTTATTTTTGAATATTTATTATTTATTTGAATCTTGTAAATGCCTCTAAATAAGTAATATATTATAATTATTTATAATGTTATTTTCTTGAAACAAGTTCGGAGCAGGCTAATTTAGAAAAATTTATATTTGGGTATTTGAAAAATATCCAATTTTATTAACTTCAGATATATATAAACTTTTTTCACAGTTTTACTTAATCGTCAGGATTATTAGGGAATAATCCGGTTTAATATTAGTAATTTTTGTAAAAAAACAAAAAGTATTTTCTATGAATTAGAAAATACTTTTTATAAAATAATTTTAGTATTTAAGTTTAATCAGTCGATTATTAAAGATTAAATAGTTTTTTCAATTCCGAAAAAACTAATTCTTTATCGGGGTTAAGTGGAAAAATAGCTTGTGGTTTAAGATAAGTAAGTTCGTTATCTTTTTTAAATCTTTCTTCACCTCCACCAGTAATATTTAACATTATTGTTGCGTCTTTTTCAACAATACCATTGTTTACTGCATTTATTAAACTGCCAACAGCAACAGCTGAAGCAGGATGAATATCTATTTTTTCTTTTTCTATAAATAGATTTGCAGCGTCTATAAGTTCGTCATTGGTTACTAGTAACACATCACCACCAGCGTCTTTCATGGCGTCGTATAAACCACCAATAATTGAATATGGAGGACGCCGGTTAGAAAGTACTTTTGCTATTATTTCTTCAACTTGCTTACGAGCTTCGTTATCATCAAAGGCTAATAATTCTCTAGAGTCTTCTTTCCATGCATCATAAATAGGATGGAAGGGTATATTTTGAGAAACCATTAGTTTCATTTTATTATCCCCAAATCTTCCATCTTCTATTAATCTTAGATTAGCTTCCCAAGCAGCAATAGCTCCGGTTCCACTTCCTACTGCTTGGAAGTAATAATCAGGAATTTTTCCAATATGCGTAGCTGCAGAAAGTGTTGTTGTCCCCATTCCATCTCTACGGGCAACATTCTTTGCTCCACCCTCAGGAATAAATTCATCCATTTCACAGGCTATATTACTTAGATGAATTGCGTCAAAATAGTCTCCTCCAGTTTTTGATGCTACTAGAACTACATTGTCATTTATTGGTTTGTCAAACCAAAGTGCGTTAAGGTTATCTTCCGGTACACAAAGTAATAGTGGGATATTGTTGTCAGAACAAACTCTAGCAAAAGCTCTTGCTGTGTTTCCTGCAGATGCAACTACCAATATTCTTTTTTCGTCTAATGGTAATCTGGCTCCAACGGAAAATGATTCTGTTTCCTTAAAAGAACAGGTGCTCATTTTTATTCCTTTCTCAGGCCAATAACCGCTAAATGTTATATATAGGTTTTTAAGGCCTAGATGTTTAGCAAGGCCTTCACTTTTATACGTAATTGGAGCATATGAACCCTTAAGTTTTCTTTCAATTGGCAACCAGTCTATAAACCGATAAAGGCCTTCGTCAATATTTCCTACGTCAATATTTTTCTTTGAATATATACTTCTAATGAGGGTCGGTTGATTTTCTCCTTCTGCATCTAGAGTCCAGCCTTTGTCTACAAATATGGTCTTGCTGGCTATTGATTGTAATTTGTATTTAGTTTTCAATTTATTGATTATTAAATTATAATTTAGTTTTTTCTTTTGCAGCTTTTATAAAGCCGACAAATAAAGGATGTGGGTTTGCAACTGTACTACTGTATTCTGGATGAAATTGAACACCTACAAACCATGGATGATTCTCAATTTCTATTATTTCTACCAAATCTCTTTTTGGGTTTGTACCAGTCACTTTCATTCCGGCATTAATATATTCATTACGATATATATTGTTGAATTCATATCTATGTCTATGTCTTTCAGTAACAATTTCCTTATTATAACTTTTATAAGCATTGCTATCTTTGCTAAGTTGGCATTTGTAACCACCAAGTCTCATAGTGCCTCCCAAATTGTGGATATCCTTTTGTTCGTCCATAATGTCAATAACAGGGAACTTAGTTCGTGCATTCATTTCGGTAGAATTAGCATCTTCTTTACCTAAAACATTTCTTGCAAATTCTATCACTGCACATTGCATTCCTAAACAGATGCCTAAAAATGGAATTTTGTTTTCGCGTGCATATTTTATTGCTAATATTTTACCTTCAATTCCTCTATTACCAAATCCAGGAGCAACAAGTATTCCGTCAAGTTTTTTTAAACTGTCATTTAGATTATCTTCGTTGATTGTTTCAGATGAAATCATTTGAATATTGACTTTGCAAAGGTTTTTTGCGCCAGCATGAATAAAAGACTCTAAAATGGATTTATAAGAATCTTTTAACTCAACATATTTCCCTATCAAGCCAATGTTAACTTCATGAGTGGGGTTTTTTAATCTTTTTAGGAAGTTGTTCCATTGAGTAAATACGGCTTTTTTATTATCTTTAATATTTAATTTGCGAAGCACCTCAGTGTCAAGGCCTTCTTCTTTCATGAGAATAGGCACATTATAGATTGTTTCAGTGTCAATACTTTCTATTACGGAAGTTGTTTCAACATTGCAGAATTGTGCTATTTTATTTCTAATGTTTATATTTAGATGATGTTCGGTTCTACATACAAGTATATCGGGCTGAACACCTAATTGCAATAATTGCTTAACACTGTTTTGTGTAGGTTTGGTTTTAAGTTCACCAGCAGCAGCAAGATAAGGGATAAGAGTTAAATGTACTACAAGGGCCTGGTTTCCCATTTCCCATTTAAGTTGTCGTACTGCTTCAACAAATGGAAGAGACTCAATATCACCAACAGTTCCTCCTATTTCAGTTATTACAAAATCAAAATCACCTTCATTGCCCAATAGTTTAATTCTATTTTTTATTTCATCTGTAATATGTGGAATGATTTGCACAGTTTCACCAAGGTAATCACCTCTACGTTCTTTATTTATTACTTCAGAATATATTCTTCCTGTTGTAACATTATTTGCCTGAGTTGTAGGTTGATTTGTAAATCTTTCGTAATGGCCTAAGTCTAAATCTGTTTCAGCACCATCAATAGTAACATAACATTCTCCATGTTCATAAGGATTTAATGTTCCAGGGTCAACATTTATGTATGGGTCTAACTTTTGGATAGTAACTTTATAACCTCTGGCTTGTAAAAGTTTAGCTAATGATGCTGAGATGATTCCTTTTCCTAATGAGGAGGCTACTCCTCCTGTTACAAAAATGTAATTTGTTCTATTCATTATAGTTGATAATCAAGATGATAACAATATATCTAAAGCCCTGCAAAATAGTATTTTTTTTAACATAAAAATCATTTTTTTTAATTCGCATTATTCATACAAAAGCAAAGTGAATTATATGAATAAGCAATGAGTAGCAAGGTGTAATGCGGGGAAATTCTCCTAAAAATAAGTTTGGGACAGGCTGATTTAGAAAAAATCAAATTTGGGTATTTGAAAAACATCCAGATTTATTAACCGAGGTTACCAGTTTTATTTAATTGTTTGTCATGATTATTTGTAAATAATCCGGGTTAATACTACTTTTTCAATTTTATTGGAAATATAATCGCAAAAAAAAGAGAGGAAAATTAATTCCTCTCTTTTTATTGATTTTGTTAACATTTATTGACCTAGGTAGGCTTTCAATAATTTGCTTCTAGAATTATGTTTTAGTCTTCTAATAGCTTTTTCTTTAATTTGTCTGACTCTTTCTCGTGTTAAGCCGAATTTAATTCCAATTTCATCAAGTGTCCAGCTATGACCTTGGCCAATACCATAGTATAAATTAATAACATCGCGTTCTTTTTCACTTAAAGTGCTTAATGATCGAGCTATCTCTTGTGCTAGAGATTCATGCATTAAGAATTCGTCTGTTTCTGGGTCTCCTTCGTTAGCCATTACATCTAGCATACTTGAGGTTTCTCCTTCCATAAGTGGAGCGTCAACAGAAAGGTGACGAGAATGCATTTTCAGAGAAGCTTTTACTTTATAAACCGGAAGTTCTAAGTATTCTGCTAATTCGTTGGCGGTAGGAGGTCTTCCTAATTCTTGTTCCATTTTAGCAGAAGCTTTTCCAATTCTATTAAGAGAGCCAACTTGATTAAGAGGAAGCCTAACGATTCTTGATTGTTCAGCTAAAGCTTGTAATATTGATTGACGAATCCACCAAACGGCATAAGAAATAAATTTAAAGCCACGAGTTTCGTCAAATCTTTTTGCAGCTTTAATAAGTCCGAGGTTACCTTCATTAATTAAATCAGGAAGGCTTAAACCTTGGTTTTGATATTGTTTTGCAACAGAAACAACAAAGCGTAAATTGGCTTTAGTAAGCTTATCCAATGCTCGTTGATCACCATTTCTAATTAATTGAGCTAATCTTACTTCCTCATCGGCAGTAATTAAATCTTCTCTACCAATATCCTGTAGATATTTATCCAAAGAAGCAGTCTGTCGATTGGTAATCGATTTAGTGATTTTTAATTGTCTCATATATTATAATAAATTATTTCGGGATATAAAAGTGCCTATACAATAATTTGCAAAGATACAAAAAAATGATTCAGAATACAAGGAATTTATTATGGTTTATTAGTTGGGTATATTTTAAAGAGAATCAATATGTTAGTGGCGATTTTATAGTCCAATACCATAGTAAGCTCTAATACCATTAGGGTAAATTCCCTCAATAAGTATTCCTCCTTTTTTGTTAATTAATGCATTTTTAATGTCTTTTTTATCATAAATTTTTGTATTTCCAATCTTCAGAATTATAAATCCAGGACGAATACCGGCAGTTTTTAATACACCATTTTGTATTTTAGTAATTTGTATTCCATGTGTAATTCCAAGATCTTGCATTATTGATTTTGGGACATTTGCAAATTCTGCTCCAATTTTAGCTGAAACCTCTATTTCAGAAGCTTTTTCTAATTCAGTTGTTCCGTATTTATTTGTTAATACAACATCAATATTTCTTACTTTTTTGTCTTGAATTACTTTTAGTTTAATTTTATCACCGGGTCTGTGTAAACCAATTTTCTCAAGCAATAATGATGTGCTATTAACAGGAGTATTGTTTAGGCTTAATATTACATTACCAGCTTCTAGGCCGGCATTATAACCAGCGCCTTGATCAAGTACAGACTGCACATAGACACCTTCAATACTATCTAGTTGCAGTTCTTTGGCAAGTTCAGAATTTACTTCTTTTATTGTGATGCCTATATAGGCTCTTTGTACAGTTCCAAATTCTTTCAAGTCTGTAACAACTTTTTTTACAATACTAACTGGAATAGCAAATGAATATCCTATATAACTTCCGGTTCTTGAGGCTATTGCTGCATTAATTCCTACTAGATTTCCTTTGGTATCTACCAAGGCTCCTCCAGAGTTACCAGGATTGACAACTGCATCTGTTTGCAAGAATGATTCTATTGCTGAATTTGAACCTAATATATTTATATTTCGTGCTTTAGCACTGATAATTCCAGCTGTAACGGTACTGGTTAAGTTAAAGGGGTTTCCTACTGCTAATACCCAGTCTCCGACTTGTAATTGGTCCGAATTTCCAAATTTTACAAATTCTAATCCTTTTGCATCAATTTTTAATAATGCCAGATCAGTTTCGGGATTTGTGCCGATTACTTTTGCGTTATAACTTCTTTTATCATTTAATGTAATGGTGATTTTATCAGCTTCTTGAACAACGTGGTTATTAGTTACGATATATCCGTCAGAAGAAATAATTACTCCTGATCCTGAGGCTTTTAATATTGATGGACTTCTTCTTCCAAAAAAATCATCAATACTGAAGTATTGATCGTAAACGCTACTTTTACGGGTAAATTCAGTTTGAATGTAAACTACTGCGTGAACTGTTTTGGCAGCAGCTTTTTTTAGATCCGGCAAACCAGATTCATTTTCTACCGAAGATGTAAAAATTGCTCTTGGTTCAACGGGAGAGTTGTTTTGTTGAAATGTAAGAGGTTTAGTTTCTTTTTGGTCGTTTTGTGTGAGCAATTTTTGCCCTCCTAGCACTATTAAGCCTCCAATTATAGCTGTTGTTAATACTTTAATAAATCCTTTCATAAAGCTCTTAAAATTATATTTTACTGTTTAATTATTAATATTCCTAATGTTAAGTTTTAATAGTTTAAATGTTATAATACATTGATATATAATTAAGTACGTATTTTGTTGTAATAAATATCTCTTTGCTAAAAAACTTAACGCAAAGTTAGAAAAGTATTATGCATTAAAAAGTTAAATGCTGTTAATCAGTTTAAAATTACTATAAAAATAAAAAAATATTGAATTTATATAAAAAATGTTTAATTTAGCCCTCAATACAGATATTAAAAAATAACTAAAATTATTACAAATGGCAGATTTTAATTTCAAACAGATTATTTATGCAGGTATGGTTGCTATTGCCGGAGTGGATGGCGAAGTAGATAAAACCGAGAGAAAATGGGTTGATAAGGTTTTTGATCATGACTTTAATATGTCTGGTAAAGAACGAAAAGAGGTATTGAAAATATGGGAAACTAATAAAGATGATTTTACAGATAAAGTTACAACTGAGCTTAGTCAATTCCCTGCATATGACCAAAGAGAAGCATATAAGAGGATTTGTCAGTTTATTTTATTCCGTAATGAAGAGTATAATAAAAGTACTAAAGCACGACCAAAAGGTATTGACCCTGAAAAAGAACAGTTGAATCGTTATCGTGAACGTGCTGAAGAGATGCGTAAAAAATTAAAATTCTAGAAATAAAATTACACAAAACACAACAAAAAGGCTTTGAATTATTCAAAGCCTTTTTTTATTGGTGTTTTAACATTTGTCTAATTCTATTATTTTCTTTGGTAGTTTATTGTAAATAACATTGTAATAATTATATTTCTAATTGGATTTTTGAAATTGTGAGTAATGTTTATGTCTAATTCATGTTAATAGCAAAAAGTTCGTTATGGACTAAGAAATAATACATAAGGATCAAATGGTGTTCTTTTACTCGTATGTTTTTGTCTTAAAGAGTAATCTCTAATTTCTTTTTTCTTTTTTTTCAATATTCATTTTCAATCTCTTTCAGGATAATTTTGTTTTAGTAGATACAAATATGCAATAATACGATGGTGTAAAAAAACGCCATCTTTAGTGCCTTCTCTTGATTTTATATAGACTTTGTTGTAGTTATTAGTAGGATATAGAATAATAGGTATTCCACAATCAACATAATCAAGGCTATTTATAAATTCTACATTTTTGTAATCAGGTATTGATTTTTTTACAAAATCAGAAACCTTAGTTCCCAATATTTTAGTATAGTATTCTTGACTTTTAATAGTTTTTCTATTCAGTTTTTTGTAAACATGTTTAAGATAAATTCTATCCATAGTAGGTATATTTTGTAAATCTATATTATTATTAAGCATGATAAATGGATTTGGTTCACTCACATCTTTTATTTTTTGAATAGAAAAAGGTATTTGAGGAACCCAATCCAAAGGATTTATAACACGAAAAGCCCAGCCACCTCGTGTAATATAATCGAAGTTGTAACTGAAATTTAAATTTCCAACTTTAGGTGTTGCACTAGCATATGTTTTGAAATGGATATTGTAATCTAAAGGTGTGTCTAAATAGTATAAATAGGCTCTTAGTAATATAGCTAATGCCCCACCTTGACTATGCCCTGTAATTATGAAGTCATTAATGCCTTTTTTATGATAGAGTTTTATTTTTGACACAATGTCGTCAGCCATAGAAGCTAGACCTAACAGCCAACCGGCATGGATATATGCATTGCTATCTTCTGATAATTTATACTTAAAAATTTTATTGTTGAATTCAATTTCTCCATTTGCACTTATCATAGCAGCATAAAAGTTCTCAATCCAGCTATTCATTTTAGGGACAGTACCTCTAATGCAAATAATGCCAACGCCTCTTTTATCAGTCCAAAATTCCCATCTATTTTCTAAACCTGTTAATTTAGACCGATAATGGAAACTACCAATTGGAAAAGGAATTCTGTTTTTTATTAAGAAATTACTATCCAATTGAGCAGCAGCATTAATACGTAGCAAGTTGTTATATTCTTCTGAATTAAAGCCGGGTTTTAATAATGTTTGACTAAAAATAGAGTGTGTTAGAAATAGAGTAATTGTTAATAAAGGTGTTAAAAATTTAAGAGTCTTATTCATAATGGTATTATATATTGGGATAATTTTGCGTCTTTTGAATCAAGTCACAAAGATATTAAACTTATGTCGTTATTGAAGCATATTGTTTTTATTAAGTATGTTGAAACTAATTCTACTGATAATAAGGTTGAGTTTTTAAATATATTAAGGTTTAAATTAGAATCTTTGAAGGATAGTATTGATGAGATAGTAAATCTGGAAGTAGGTATAAATATTAGTAATAGGCCTACTGCTTTTGATATGTCGTTATATGTTCAATTTGAAACAGAGAAAGATTTAGCCATTTATTCAAAGCATCCAGAACACGTTAAAGTATTAGATTTTATGCGGTCAGTGGAATTAGAAACAGCAGTTGTAGATTATTTAATATAAATATCTATATACAGCTTGAATTATTAAAATAATTATTAATCTTAACAAACAAATACAATAATTTATGAAAAAATTAAGTCTATTATTAATTAACTTATTATTTATAAGTGCATTATTCGGTGATGGGTTGGAAACGACTATTGGAGCAAATACAACTGGTTATAATCCAGATCCAAATTCTGGTGATGTTAGAAATGCATTGAATATTTATATAGCTCCTTCGTCATATAATGGATTCGGGGGTAGTGTTACAACATTTGTATCTTATGAGATTCCAATGATTGACCCTAATTTAACTTTAGGACCAGAAGTGGGCTTTGCATTTGGGGGTAATTTAAATGGTGTTTCGTCAACGACTTTTGTTGCTAATGTTAAAGCAACATATTATTTTGATTGGATGATTCCTAAAATGCCTGATATGTTTGATGTTTTTGTAACGAGTACTGCAGGATTGAGTGTCACAAATAATTCCTTAAGTAGTACGTCTCTTGATATTGATCTTGGTGACTATGTTGGAGGACGTTGGAATTTTAAGGAAAACATGAGTGTATATGTAATGGCCGGTTATGGTTCTGCTATTGGGGCAGCTGGTATTACATTTAAATTTTAATCATATTGAGGAGTACACAATATTGTTTTTTAATATATAGGCCATTGAATTAATTTCAATGGCTTTTTTTTGTTTTTTTGCATTATCAAATAATATAAAAATAGATTAAGTATGAATGACTTATTAAATTACGGTCTTTTTGCTTTTACAAGTTTCTTGGCATTATTGAATCCGTTAGGTGTAGTGCCTGTGTTTCAAGCTATGACCAATGATTTAAGCACTAAATTACAAAGGCGTACTGCTTTTAGAGCAACCTTAACTGCATTTATTACTTTAACGATTTTTGCTTTTGCGGGACAAATATTATTTAGTTTTTTCGGGATTTCAGTTAATGGATTTCGTATTGCTGGTGGTGTGATTTTCTTTATTATGGGGTATGATATGCTTAATGCTCGTATTAGTAAGATAAAGTATAATACAGATGATATTGAAGAAGAACTAGATGATGTTGCAGTTACTCCGCTTGGAATTCCAATGTTGGCAGGTCCGGGTTCTATAACAAATGCTATTGTGCTTATGCAAGATGCAAAGACTATTGAAATGAAGTTGGTTTTACCTGTTGCTATTTTTACTGTTTTAGCAATCACCTTTGTGTCATTGGTGGGAGGGAGTTGGATTATGAAATTCTTAGGAAAAACCGGTAATAAAATTATGTTAAAACTTATGGGATTAATAATGATGGTAATAGCAGTTGAATTTTTCTTTGCAGGTCTTAAGCCAATAATACAAGATATTATATTTAATAAATAGGTTATGTTTGCAGATTATTAATATTAATACATTTATATAAAAAAATCTATTAGCTTTTGTTTTTTTGTTTGTTGGAGTATTAACGGTAAATGCACAATTAGAAGTAACTCCTTCTTATGGTTATTATTGGGGAGGTAGAGTTAATTTCTACGAAGGTGAATTTAGAATGCACGATGGCCAAGATTTTGGCTTAACTGTTGGCGCTCCAACAATAAAAGGAAATACTATTGAATTTTCATGGTCTTATAATAATTCCACTGCGGAGTTTATACCTTATACTTCTTTTAATAATAATTATGATCATTCTTCCGGAGGTTTTACAACTAATTATTTTTTAATAGGAAGAGTATTCAGCAGTTTAAGACTGGAGGCAAAATTGAGCCATTTGCAGGCTTAAGTATTGGAGCAGCTATTTATAATTATAATTATAAAAATTCCACGAATGTTTGGAGGTTTGCTGCTGGTTTAAGTGGGGGAATGAAGATATATATCAATGATAGAATCGGAGTAAGACTTCAAGGAAGAATGCTTATGCCAATGTATTTTGCTGGTATTGGGTTTTATGCAGGTATTGGTACCGGAGGAACTAGTTCAGGTCTTAGTTTAAATGGCTATTCAAGGAGATGTTAGTGCGGGTTTAATCTTTAGACTGAAATAAAAGAAAAATAAATATAATAAAGCCCAAATTAACAATTGTTAGTTTGGGCTTTTTTATTAATCGCATTATATCATACAAAAGCAAAGTGAATTGTATGAATAAGCAATGAGTGGCGGTGTGCAATGTGAGAAAACCTTATGTTGAGCAAGTTATTAATCAAACCAAAATCTATAACCAATATTTAGTTTGATATCCCAGGAACTGTGATTTGAAATAGCTTGTCCTATTGTAGAAGTATACCCCATATATTGATAATCTAGTCCGATAAAAATAGAGGATGTTGAGTTAATAATCAGATTGTAAAAAAAACCGGCTTTTCCAAATTCTCCCATAGAAACAGCTTCACCATCAATATTTTGTGGGAACAAAACACCTCCTTCTAGGTATAAACCAAAGTCGAAAAATGAATCTCTGTAGATAGCATATTCGAAACGGCCGTAAAACTTATAGAAATATATTTTTTTACTTGTTTCATATAATCCGTTATTTGTTTTACCGTACATGCCTTGCCATTCAATACCACCACCAAGGTTTGATTTACCAATATTGTACATTAAATTTACACCCACGAATGGACTAAACAGTCTACCTTTCTCCTCATTATAGAAGTTGCTATCGGAGTCCATTACAGTATTATTAAGATTATATAAGTATGAACTACCCCCAGCACCAATATATGGTGTTATATATAGTCGACTTCTTGAACCGGATTTGCAACTAGCTTGTCGGGTTCTATTATTTATCTGAGCTATAGTACTATTCCCTATTAAAAGTACGATTATTATAAACAATAATTTTTTCATTTTAGCAATCAATTTAATAGTTGAAGTAATACTGAATGTACTTCAGCCATATTTTTGGGTTTTGACATTATGATGTTGTCTTTGTTAAGTATTATAATAGTAGGGGTAGAGGAGATGTTGAATTCTTTGATTAGAGGACTATTAAGCCCTTTAAGATCAGAGAGGTTTATCCAATTTAGATTCATCTTTTTTATTCCGGATTTCCATTTATGAGCGTTATCATCTAAGGCTATTCCAAAACCTTCCAGCCCTTTATCCTTATACATATTATAGATTTCAATAAGCTCAGGTAGTGCTTCTTTACAGTGAGAACAATCGCTAGCGTAAAATACTATCAGTTTTGCTTTGGCTTTAATTTCTTTCATATTTTGAATGTCCCCGGAAACATCTTTTGCAATAATATTTGGTGATTCATGTCCTGGTTTTAAGCTTTTAAGCTTTTTTGATACTCCAGCATAATAGGCCGTCATTTGTGGAGAGTAGTAACCGGATGGAATATAGTACTTATCAATTAAATATACTGTAATGTCTTCCCAAATTGAGCCTTCAAATGTTATCATAAATAAATTTAAGCAGTACTTATAAATTTCCTTATTTGCTTTCGCTTTATTCATTACTTTGTCAATAATACCTTTGTAGTTTTTTGTTGTAGCAGGGTTGCCAAAAGTTTTCATATAATCGCTTATCGAAACAAAAAGTACTTTCGTATTGACAAACTTCTCATCAGAGAAATCAATATTATCAAAAAAATGATCGTAATAGAATGATTCTTCAGTTTTATATTCACTATTTGGGTGTTTGCTTTTATATTCTTTAAAATCAGGGTATAGATATGATTTAAGTAATTTAGGTGCAAAATTATTTGGATATGATTTACCCATGTTTAAAACAAAATTGCGTAATTCATTGTTGAACTTTATAATCTTTTTATCAATTTCTTTTATTCGGGGATGATTTGAATTATAAGTTGTTTTTTCTATTTTATTTCTTTCGAATTGTAACCGGCTGATACTATCTCTAATCATTAAAGCATTTTGCCAATAGCTGAATAGGATAGCATTTTCAATAGAATTTTTTACTACCATTGAGCCTATTATATTATTGACATTTGATTCTAAAAGAATATCTTCATTATTATTAAATATGACTTCTGTATAAAGTGAATCATTGAAATAAATTTTATACATACCAGCAGGATATTTGTTTATATCCATGAAAACATATGCTCCATTGCTTTGTCTGTATGCTGTATCTATTACTTTAGATTCACTTCCTCTAATATTATACAATAGAGCTTTATTGCCTGTAAAGCCATTTAATTTGTAATAACAAAAATTTCCTGAGCCATAATTTGTTGAATAAATGGTTGTTATTAGTAGTATTAATATGAATAAACGCTTTGTCATAATGCTTAAATATTGAATAATTAATAACGGTTATTTTGATTTATTGTTATTTGTTAATAATTAAGAAAACAGTTCTCCGATTTAAGGCACGACCTTCTTCTGTTTGGTTGTCTGCAATAGGCTTTGTTTCTCCATATCCTTTATATGTCATTTGACTTGCCGGGATGCCTAATTTTAGAAGTAAATTGTAAACCGTACGTGCTCTATTTTTGGACAGTCGCATATTGTAATCATCTGCTCCAACATTATCAGTATGACCTTGAATTTCAATTTTTACATTTGGATTATCATTTAAGAAATCAAAGAATCCCTCAACTACTTTTTTTGAAGTTTCTGTAAGAACATCAGAGTCTGTAGCAAAGTAAATATCTTCTAAGTTATAAGTTTTCCCAACTTCAATTTGTTTCATTTTCATGTCTATTTTAACAGGAACATTGAACTTAGTGTCATTTTTAGAGATATACTTAGTAATATAGGTGTAGTCACGCTTTTTTACAGTCATGGTGTAATCAGCTTTCATTACCATTGCGAAAACATAATCCCCAGTTTCGTTATCTACAGGTATTTCATTAACTTCTTTTGTTTCCACATTTTTGATTACAATTTTGGCATCTCTTATAATTTGATTTGTTTTTTCATCTTTTAAGCGACCTTTTACAAATAATACTTTTTGTGGTCTTGCTTTTTTATAAAGTTTGAAAGAATAGATATTCCAAGGTGCATTTTTGTTGTTGTTTTTATCATTATTCCCTAATTTGTTTGATGCAAAATATCCATATTCGCCATTTGTACTAACAAAAAAGCCTAGGTCATTATTTTCGGAATTAATGGGGTAGCCTATATTTTTAGGAGTAACCCATAGATTACTATCATTAAGTCGGGTATAAAATATATCATAACCTCCTAATCCCATGTGACCGGCATAGTAGTTCCCGGTTTTATTATCTTGTCTGTCAGAAGAAGAAAAATATAGAGTTTGACTATCGGTGTGAATAAAAGGCGATTTTTCATTGCCGGCGGTATTAATACTTGGTCCCATATTTATAGCCTTCGTCCATTTGCCATTTTTATCTTTCTTGCTTCTATAGATATCATAACCTCCCATTCCTCCGGGACGGTTACTTACAAAATATAAAGTTTTTCCATCTGATGAAATACTAGGCATTGATTCCCAATATTTTGGAGTATTTATCTCACTTCCTAATACTTGTATGTCAGACCAATAGCCGTCAGTATCAATATGGGAATAACAGATGTCACAATTTAGAGTTTTATCAGCTTTTATTTTACATCGAGTATAATACAACTCTTTATTATCAATAGTTAAAGTTGCACCTCCTTCGTTAGATTGCAAATTGAATGGGCTCTCCATCGATTTACCAACTTCAAATCTATTCAACCCGGTTCTATTACTAATGCAAAATTTTTCTTCTCTTCTATTTGAATATGACCTTACTCTTTGATTTGATTTTTGTTGATATCGTCTTGTAAAATATAAATGGTCATTGTCGGGGCTTAATGAAGGAAGATATTCGTCATTTAATGTTGAGATATCTTCTACAACATGTGGATCAAAAGGTACTGGTTCGCTGTAAATTTTAGCATAAAACTTTGCATATTTGGAAAGGTCGACAGCATCTTCATAATTGTTTTCGTGGATTTTATCAGTATCAGCATTTAAAAATGCTTCGAACATTTTATGGGCTTCTTCCCATTTTTCTGCATCATAATATATTTTGCCAAGGTAATAATAAGCGTAATAATTTTTATATGAAGGACATAATTCAATTATTTTCTTATAAGAGTTTATTGCAATTTCTTCTTTTCTGTACCTATTAGTTTTTCTACTATTAAGGCTTGCTTGAACCCAAATAGCTCTTAAAAATTCCGGGGAATTATCGATACATTCCTCTATTTTTTTACTTCCCTCTAAATAATGCCCGTATTGTAAATCTTCCATTGCTTTTTTAAATAGCTTTTGAGATTTTTTACTTACTTCAAAATGACAATCATTATCTGTTTTTTGGGCATATAAGACAATATTTATTAAAAAGATGAATACTAGTAAAAAATTAAACCGCATATCTCGTGTTTGATTTTATCAAAATTAATTTTACAAAAATACTAAAGTATTATTTCGAATAAAATTTAATTCTATCAATTATAGCTTTTGTACAAACCGGACAAAAATCATTATATCTGATAGATTTCATTGAACAATCATGCTTAGGCCTATAAATACCTTTAGCGATATAACCGCCACCTTCAAATGCTCCTAGTATGTCAGCGTTTTCTTCAATATCTGGTGTGGGTATAGGTGTGGAATTAGCGACCATAGATTTCCATTTTTTGTTAAAGTCAACTAATGTGGTAATGTTTGGTTCCCATGGTTCACTGTTTAAATCATAAAAATCTTCAACACCTACCTCAGAAGTGTAATATTCGTCTGCCAGCCCTGCAAAGGCGTGTCCAAATTCATGAGTAAATACAAAATCGGAGTATTTGTTGTCGGCAGTACATATTGAATAAAAATTATAGATCCCGGCACCTCCATATTTGTCAGTATTTACTAAAATATATATTTGATCATAGGGTGCATTTGCAGCTGCATTTCTTATAGCTATATTATTGGTTGTATTCAAATATCTTTCTGTTCCAAAAGTATAAAAGTGGCTATCGAATAAAGTGTTTTTGTAAATACCTTTTCCCGGAATATCAGTTCCAGATTCAACAGAAACACTTGGAATAGCCCAAATATTGATATCACTTTTATATTGTTTAAAAGGATCACATGCAAGCAAATAATCCTTGAATCTTTGAGCATCATTCATAAATTTCTGTATTTCTGATTGAGTATAGCCTTCAGCTATTAGAACAATATCTAATTTTTTAGATGCATCACCGCTATCATGTATTTTGAACGACTTTATCGGTGTTTTAAGTGTAGGAGATATCATATAATTTTTTGGATTTACGTATATCTTTGTCCATAGTTCCCACTTCATATTTTTTAGTCGTTTGTAAAATTTTAATTTTATGGTATTTTTTGGGAAAGGCATTATTACACTTTCAGAGAAACTTCTCCAAAGTGATTTTGCTTCCTTTGTATATTTCCATTCACCACAAAGTGTTGAGTAGTTACGCGAATATATCAATTTATTATTTGTGCTATCATAAACTTCAAATTTGTAAGCTCCATAATCAAAGGTGTCTATTAGATTAAGCTGAGAACCTCCCCAAAAAGGTTCATGAAAGAAATTATCTACAGAGAATAACTCATCATTAAATGTTGCAGAATGTATGTAGTCAATCCTTAAACTACCTTTTGCAAAGTAAGTATTAAAGTCTTGGGCTGTTGATATGCTTGTTAATAAAAATATTATAGTGCTGAATATTAGATTGATAGGCATAATGATTAAATTTAAAATTAAAAAATAAATATAGTTTAAATTGTATGAAGAATGACCAATTTTTTGTTTTTTTTATTTATTATAAAAAAGATATATTGATTGATATTTTTCAATATTATTATGTATTTATATAAGTTAATTGCTGAGCACAAGTAACTATATCGTGTATTTTTGTGTTATATTAATAACAATGATAATGTGATTAAAGTGTTAATAATATGATAATTTTAGATCAAGTTTTATATTTTACTCAATGGCCATTATTAGCAGGTGTAGTTGGTTCTATGATACATGTTTTTACTGGTCCAGATCATTTGGCGGCAGTGATGCCTTTTGCTGTTGAGCATAAGAAATCTTCATGGAAAATTGGTATTTCATGGGGAACAGGGCATTTAGTTGGAATGTTATTTATTGGTGTTTTGTTTATGCTATTTAAGCAATTAATACCATTTGAAGTTATTTCCGAGTTTTCAGAGGTATTTGTTGGCTTTGTCTTGGTAGGAATAGGAATTTGGGCTATTTATAGAATTAGAAAATTTGATTCGGGGCATCAGCATCCTCACTACCATGTCGAAACTGATGAGTTTCATATTCATTCTCACGTGCATGACCAAAGTAGTAAGTCTAATCATAGTCACAGTCATACATTGCCTATTAAAAAAGGTATTTTGAGTAGTTTTACTGTTGGTATTATTCACGGTTTTGCTGGAGTGGCTCACTTTATTTTGTTTCTTCCAGTGCTTGGTTTTAATTCCATTGCACAATCTGCTTCATATATTGTGGGTTTTGGTATAGGAACTTTATCTGCTATGACTTTTTTCGCAGTAGTTGTTGGATTGCTTTCATCAAAATCCAATAATTCAAAATATAAGAATGTATTTCTTTATCTGAGATATACTGCTGCTATGCTTGCATTATTGGTGGGTTTTTACTGGATTTTTGCTTCTTAATTATAGTTTTGTATTATTATTGTTTTAAACCAATTTAGCTAATGTTAAATTATTTTCAGTAATTATTATTTGCATTAAATTTGTATTTTTGCACGTTTAATAAATATAATTAGTGATGATTTCTAAGTTTCTTTTATCTTTATTATTAGTGTTATTTTTAAAAAATGGCTCTGGAGATGTTGATGTTTTACAATTAGTTGAGCGCAATCACATTATGTATAAGAAGGGTGCAGATAAACCTTTTACAGGAAATGCAATTATGAAATACTCTGATGGTGTAATTTTTATGAGTACTCCTTATGTAAATGGTAAAATTAATGGGACTGAGTATCGCTATTATCATAGTGGTAGTCTTGAGGTTAAGGCTGATTATGTTGATGGTAAATATCATGGGATACTATACCATTATTATGAAAATGGGAAAGTCAAAAGTGCTGAGACTTATAAGATGGATTATAGATATGGAATTTCAAAGTACTATTATGAAAATGGTCAACTGAAATTGATTGGTAATTTTGAAGATTGTAAGGAAACTGGTGAGTGGAAAGAGTATTATGATAATGGACAACTTAAGAGTGTTGGTAATTATGATAACGCACAAAAAGTGGGTATATGGAAATACTACAATATTCAGGGGAGAATTGTAAAGACCGAGAATTTTGATAAGCTTACTAATATTTTAAAAGTAGGAAATTAGTTTGTTCTTTTATATTACTTGGATTGATTTTCTATAATTATTTCTAAATACATCTTGTTAATATCACAAAAAGCATTTATTATCAAACTAAATACTATTATTAGTTTTACTTAATTGTAAGGATTATTTGTGAATAATTCGGGTTAATATGTTTATGAAATAATATGCTTTCTTTTCTATATTTATTTGAGGCAATATGCGGAATATTATTATAATTATGAAGTGATAGTATTGAATTGTAATAGATAAATATCAGCATAACAGACATATAGCATAATATAAATATTTATTAAAATAATTCAATAAAAACATTGCCATGATAGAATTTATTTTTACTTTTGCAGTCCGAATTTTTTGAATTTAAGAACATCTGTAACGACATAGCTCGGAAGCAGTAGCTAAATAATTTTTTGATATGAAAAGGACATTTCAACCATCTAACAGAAAGAGAAAGAACAAACACGGATTTCGTTCTAGAATGGCCACTGCTAATGGTCGTAAGGTATTAGCTCGTAGAAGAGCAAAAGGTAGAAAAAGATTAACTGTTTCTGACGAACGTCATAGTAAATAGTTAATTTATTAATATCAGACAAAAAGGCAATCATATTTAATGGTTGCCTTTTTTGTTTTTAGTAGAGAATTCTCTTTTATAAGTATATGTTGTTTATTAGTGAATGATATCAAATTACTCTCTGATTTAGTATTTGATTTAGTATTTATTAATTTATTAATAAGTAATATTTTATGATAATTAATTTTAAATAACTATACACTTGCCTATTATCATTATCTAAATATAATTTTATGGTTAGTTTATCAAGAATAATTCTAAATTTAGATATTGTTAAAAATATTTAAATACTTTTACTTTGTGTTGTAACTTTTATTGAAAGGGTGCGTACAATCGTATTCAAATTTGGGACAGGATTAGTCTGTTTTCTTAGATTGATATATAAAATTATCGCTATATAGAATTATTTGGTGTAAATGTATTGCTCAATGCGTTCATTAATATTGCTTATTACATTATTATGATAAGAACCTAATTTTTATTTATTAATCAATTAATTGTTAACTTAAACTATTTTAAAATGAAGAGAATTTTATTCGTATTAGTTGCATTCCTTATGGTAGGAATCACTGCACAGAAAAGTTATGGACAGTTATCCGACGAGGAATATAACTACGTAACTATGGATCTTAGAGGTATCCTAAATTTAACTATGACAACCAATCCACAGGTTGATTTCACATTTAAAACAATTCAAGAGTACAATCTAGGAATTACACGTTTTAATGCTACTCAATTAGAAGTTGATGCTACATTAGCATGGGATTTATTTGTTTATGCAAGTACTGATAGCTGGACACAAGTAGAAGCATATTCTACTAATGGTAATCCTTACCTTCCTGCTGAGATTTTGGAGATGCAATCATCTGTAACTTCTAGTGCTCCAGTAAACATTAATACTTTTTCTTCTTTGTTGGGATTAACTAATTCAACTGTTGCTGCAGGTGTACCAACTGCTTCAACTCAGTTTTTAGCTGGTGAATTTGGAACTGTTTCTGGTGGTGGATCTGCTTTTGCTCCTGGTACTGCTGCAAATAACCCAACTACTCACAAATTTAGAATTGATATGAGATTGAAGCCAGGTATCCCTGCTACTTTCCCTAATTCTACTGTA
>JAMOQI010000071.1 GCA_027064095.1 Bacteroidales bacterium
CTATAAAAATTAGAAATAAGCTCAGAATAACTACTAAGTTATTATATAATAACTCTTGTAATTTTCCATATTGCTTGTTATAATGAGTATTTATCATGATATTTTTTTTACAATACAATAGTAACTTTACCAGTAAATTTTTGTTTTCTACCTTCAGCATTAGTATCACCAACCTGTCTTCCTTTTACTAAAATAACCCATGAATATACATCTATCAATGGACTCAAATTAGTTCCCTGAGGAATACCATTCCATCCTTCATTTATATCTTTAGTTTGGAACATTATTTTCCCCCATCTATTAAAAATAATAAATTCGTAATCTATTACTTCAAAATCAACTTGAAAAATGGGTAGAAATACATCATTAAGACCATCACCGTTTGGAGAAAATGCGTCTCCCATAAACAGATTATTTAAAACTGGTGGATTATTAACTAAGGTCCAAATATTAAAAAAATCATTCGGAGTTACATCCTTAATTTCAACAGTGTTAAGATTATTTGTTCCTCTTGGTGTCATATCTAACCACTTACCAAGTGTAGTATTATTTCTGGAAGCCTTTAGTTTGTCAGTATTTAAAGAATTTTTAGTTTTGGAGACATCCTCTGAAGCATAGGAAAACGTAATATCCAAATTAGGTAAATTTGTTGTACTTGAGGGCTCAATTAACCAATACCTATCAACTACTTTTCTGACTTCAGTCTCTAATGGTGAAGCTCCAAATGGTAAAGGTTGATTATACATATCAGTTGGATATGTAGCAAAATTAAAATAATCTGATGAACTCATTGATTGTTGAATATTAACACTTAGTCTTAAGTCATCAGTTTGAGATGTAGCATCAGAGCCGAATGGAACAGTAAAGGTTCCAACATAATTACCAGTATTCCATTTTATATATCCGTGATTTCCAGGAAGTGTTTCACTTTTAATAAAACCAGAATGATAACTAATACCCAATGGGTTTGAATTTTTTATTTCAAAAGTTTCAGAATTTAATATTAGTGGTGAATTGACATACAAAATATTATTGACAGAATTATTGTTGTTTAAAAGTACTTTTCTTGAACCATTTATTACAAGATTTTCGAAAAATGTTGGACTTGAACCACTAATATATTGAGTATTAGTTGTATTTTCTAGTGTTACAACTCCATCAATTAGTGAAGTAGAATTGTTAGTAAATACATTTGGATTTGGATTTAAAGAAATTGCAAAATTAGACCAATTACCAGTTACGAACATATTGCCATTATTTTCTAAAGCAATAGTACCATTAACACCATCAAGTCCAGGTTGATTTTCAAAATCACCATATACAGAGAGGGTTTGTTGAGAAGAAGGTGCACCATTTCCAAATACCGTTATTTCAGCACCAGAATTTAGTAGTGTGGCATTTTGAGCTATTACCATACTGGAACACAGAAATATAAACAATAATAATATTATTGATAAGTACCTCAAAGTAAAAAAAATTAAATTAGTGCATATCTATTTCTATCAAAAAATAGAAGAGAACAAAGATATAAAAATTATTCGAATAAAACCTATGTGTAATGAACATAATAAATTAGTTAGACTATCATATTATAATTAAAGATAGTCAATAAGTTAGCAGATAAGTTTTATTGCTATTAGTTGCCTTAAAATTGATATTTAATTACTATGTGAATAATAATTTATTAAAATAGAAAAAAAACTATAAAAATAGCTATTGTAAAAAAGGATTTTATAATTTTAGATTTTATATGATTTTAAATAAAAATCACTTCAGTGTGTAGGTTGATATTATATAGATTTCTTATTGAATTTTTAATGTGATTTGAAAGTTTTACAATATCAGTTGCTGTTGCAAATCCCTTATTGATTATTACAAGTGCTTGGTCCTTATGTACAGCTGCACCTCCGATTTGACAACCTTTTAAATTTGCATTTTCTATTAACCAAGCAGCGGCTATTTTGAAGCTATTATTATTAACTGGATAATAAATGATATTTGGATATTTATTTTTTATAATTTTCAATTCATGTTTAGAAATAATTGGGTTTTTAAAAAAGCTACCTGCATTACCAATTACTTTAGGGTCAGGTATTTTAGAGGCTCTGATATTACGTATAATTGAAGTAATTTGTTTTAGGTTTGGAGATATTATATTTTGATTTTTGAGTTCGGAATTAATACTTCCATAATTTAATTTTAATGTTGAATATTTTTTAAATTTAAAAATTATACTAGTGATAATAACTTTGTTTTTAAGTTTATTTTTAAAGATACTATTACGATAGTCAAATTCACATTTAGTATTAGACAATTCAACAGATTTAAATGTTTGTAAATCAGTATATTTAACAGTATGTATTGTTTCTTTTACCTCCATTCCATAAGCGCCAATATTTTGTATAGCAGATGCCCCCACAGTACTAGGTATTTCGACTAGATTTTCTATTCCGTAATAATTGTTGTTTACACAAAAGTTTACTAAATCATTCCATATTTCACCAGCTTGTACTTCTACGAAAATATCGTTATTATTTTCTTCTATAATATTTATTCCTTTATTATTAATAAAAATAATAGTTCCTGTGTAATCCTTTGTAAATAAAGTGTTTGCTCCTGAACCAAGAATGTAAAATGGTTTAGGTAATTGGTTAATAATTAGCTTTAAATCATTTATATGCTTTTGACTTTCTATTTGAATAAAAGTATTTGCAATAGCATCAATACCAAATGTATTATAATTTTTTAAAGATATATTTTTTTGAATTTTCAACATATTATAACGGGTAAAATCTAATTTCTATAATAAAATTTCTTCCTGGAGCAGCTATTCCTGATGAGTATGGTATATAAAATCTATCTAAAATATTTTGTATGCCAAAGTTTAGGTGAATTTGTTTGTATATTTTAAAGTCTGCATTTAGATTTATCGTATACCAAGAGGGGGAGCCATCTAATGAATAAATACTAGTTTTAGCTTGTTCATTTGGGGCTAGCTTGTCAAAAGGGATACCTATTGAATAATTACTATAGGCAGACAATTTTAAAAAACTATTTTTATAATTTATTTTTGTATTTCCAAAATCTGGAGGAATGTGTTGTAGTGAATTTCCTTTAGAATCGATACCTTTTGAAATATTATAATTGCTTATTATATTTATATCATTTGATAGTTTTATTTTTATTCTTAAGCTAGAACCATATATTTTTGCATAAGAAATATTTTGCATTGCTTGAACTTTACTCAAACTTCCATCGTATATAATCGAGTCATTTCCATTATAGTTATAATCTGCTCGAACAATGATATTGTCAACATATGAAGCAAATAAAGAAAATTGAATATTGATTATATCACTTATAGTTTTGCTAGTACCCAATTCTGATGAATAGACATATTCTGGTTTTAAATTGTCATTAGGAACAACAACATTTCCTGGTTCTGAGTCAAAAACTTTTGCAACATCATCCAGATTTGGAGCTCTAAAGCCAGTACTGAAGTTATAATAAATTTTCGTATTTTTATTAGGAACCCATGATAAGCCTATACTTCCATTTGGAGAATGGTTAAATAGCTCCAATTTATTATATGGTAATGGATTAGAGATATTGTCAAAAGCTGAATTTAAATAAACAAGACTATACCTCAATCCAGATAAAAGATTCAATTTTGTTCCAAGTTTGTATTTAAAATTGGAGTATATACCTGTAGAAAAATAGTAGTTGTATTTATTTGGATACCTAGTTTGAATATTAGTAATATCGCCATTAATAATATTTTCAGAGTATCCTTTGGAAGTGATATTATTAAATCCTAGATCAACTCCATAATATAGGCTGGCTTTCTTGTTTAACTCTTTACTGAAATCAATATTAAATGTGTATAAATCAACAATTTCGGTTCTATGTCTAAAACTTTCATTTTTATATTTTCTATCGTTGCGACTTTCTTCAAATCTTTGATATGCATAAATCAATTTAGCCGAGTCGTATATTTTTCTTGGCTTGAATAATCTTATTCTAAAATTGTGCATGATCCATTTTTGAGGGCCATAATACCATTCAGCATATTTTAGATGATTATCTTTCCATTGTGTTAGCCTATCGTACCGAGGTATCTTCGAAGTTGTAGAGTATATAAATGAATAGGTAAAATCAATATTTTTATTTGGTTGAAATCTAAATTTTTGGTTTAGATTCCATATTTTATAAAGAGATGGAATCATAAGATTTGTCTGTTCCACTTGTACCATGGAATCCTTTGCATCAGGTTTAGGGTCAACAAAGTATTTTCTTTTTCCAAATTCTGGATAATTGCCAAAATGATTTTTTCCTGCAAGAAGGTTCGAGAAATTACTATTTAGAAACTGAGTATGAGAACTAAATTTTTTCCACTTAAGGTCCAAGTCAACACTAATAGTTTTTTCCAGGTTAGCAGAAGATAGTCTGTAATAACCTTCGGCTTCTGTTTCAAACTTTCCGGAGATAGAAAATTTCGCCTCTTTAGTATGAAAATCCATAACACCACCAAGAGCATCACTTCCATAAGTAACTGATCCAGGGCCATAAATAATTTCAGTATGTTCAAGTGAGTTTGGATCTATATTTAATGAGTTTTGCAAGTTCCCACTTCTAAAGATTGCATTATTCATTCTAACCCCATCTACTACAATTAATACTGAATTAGCGGCAAAGCCTCTTATCATTGGACTGCCGCCACCCATTTGGCTTTTCTGAATAAAAACATTTGACGATGCTCCTAACATGTCTGGTGTAGATTGTGGCGTTGAAATTTGAGCTTCTTTAGGGTCTATATTTTGTATTGAGAAGGGAATTTCAGAAGAATTCTGTTCCCATTTATTTGCTACAACTGTATATTGTCCTAATTGAAATGTTATTTCTTTAAGTTTAATAGTATAGTTATTATTCTTTATTGTATCAATATGTATTTTTTTTGATTTATAGTAATTATGCTGAATTAAGAATACTTTAAACTTTGATGTGAAAGGTGAGATATTTGCTTTGCCAAGATTATCAGTGATTACATATTTTGTTTGAGTAGTATCAGAAATAATTGTTCCGGCAATAGGCTCAAGTGTTTTACGATCAATAATTGTAATAGTTTGGCCGTTGGATATTAATGTCCAAAAAATCAGACTACACAATATTAATAAATATTTCCTCATATTGCAAATTAATGAAATTTTTCAATTAAAAAAATATAGGATTGTAATTTATTTTTTGCATTATAGAAGGAGGGAATAGCTACTTTTATTGTAATAAAATATAATAATCTGAGCTCGACATAAGCTTAATTAGTTTTTTGTGGACTTAAATTTAAGGAGGATTAGCTGTATTTGCAGGCAGGCAGGGATAATATGAATATATTTAAGGAAGTACAGAGGCTAATTATCGAAATTTACTGGTAAAAAAGCTATTAGTACTTCATCTTTGTACTAAAAAACTAGTAATAGCTCGCTATAACTTTATTACTTATTGGCAATAAATTTTGAATTTTATAAGTTTTTTTTGAGGTAAATATTTTGTAGAGCTTAACTTAATAGTGATTTTGATGTCATTTAAGAATAAATTTAACAGAATCTTTTATTTTTTTTGGTAAAAATCATTAGATATTTATTGGTTATATTCTAAATAGAGATGTAAAAAAGTGATAAACAATCACATAAATTTATATTTAGATATTGTGAATTATACATTATTTATCTAAAAAATAGTTTAATTTCGCGTCCGCTTTTAAAGTAAAGGTTTGTTCTCTATACGAGAACAAATGTTCATCAATAATTTCCAAGTGTATTTTAGTTAATAATTAATATATCCTGTATTATTATGGGACAATATTTTATGTGTTTTGTGTGGTTTATATTAAGAAAGCTCGATTTAATAATCGGGCTTTTTTGTTGAATAATTATAATCTTATTCCTATACCAATTCCAAAAGTTTGTTTTGCTTGAAGTCTAGGGCCATACACTTCTTTTACGCCATCACCATTTGAATCTTCTTTGTAAATAGCGTCATCATCATATATTAGATCTAATGAGAATGTAGCGCTAAATACTTTAGTTATTCTATAAGTAACAAATGTTGACCATTTAACATCAATATTTTCGGGGTTGTTGTTAAAAGCAGTAAAGAATTCAACTTTAGAACTTAGGTTTAAGCCCTTTTTAAATTCTTGTTGATAATAAATTTTAAGAAATGCTCCTGGTTCATTTCTAAATTTTTTACTAGGGATAATGATATTTCCGGCGGAGTCTGTAATGGCTTTTTCCATACCAAAATTTCCGGCATTTGCTAATGTATTGCTATTTACAATAGTTGATTTTAAAGTTATTGGACTTAGCAAAATAGATATTGTTTTATTAGGAAGAAAATCCATTCCGAGTCCTGCCATAAAGTATCCTGGTGCCATAAAGCTTGAAATAATAACAGAATCATTAGGGTAGTTGTATCCATTAGCAAATTGAGTATTTAAACTTAAATAATATGAATAATTCCACTTATTACGGGCCTTATATCCAAATTTTGATGTAAAATTTAATTTATCGTCAGTTTTTTTTGTAGTGAAATTAGATGAAATTAAAACGCCATATTTTGCTTCAATAATATTTTCCCAAGATGATTTACCTTTGTTATATCTAAGTCGATAACGAAGAATACTATTTGTATTAACTTGATTTTCACCACCTGCAACCCAGTTAGTGAATGAAGTTTGTCCGATGTTTAATGAGAAGATTCCATTAGATCGCCATGAGCTATCTCTTGAGAGTATTCTGTCAGTTTGAGCAAAAGTATTTGAGTATAGAATTAATAAAAGAAGAAAAAATAGTAATGTTCTCATTATGATGATTAATTCTGATTTAATTGAGCGGCAAAAGTAAAAAAAAGGCAAGTATATAACTTGCCTTTTTTTGTTTTTATTTTATATTGTTTTTATTTTTTATTTTTAAATTGAAATTCATCATTTTCAAATGATATTATTATTTCAGAGCTATTACTTACTTTACCTGCTAAAATCATTTTAGACAATTCATTAAGTATAGCTTTTTGAATTAGTCTTTTAACAGGTCTTGCACCAAACTGTGGTTCGTAGCCTAACTGGGCTAGCTTAGTAATGGCATCATCTGTTATTGAGATGCTAATATCTTGTTTACTTAGCATTTGTACCACCTTGTTGAATTGTAAACTTACAATCTGTTTAATTTCAGATTGAGTAAGTGGTTTAAATATGATTGTTTCATCTATTCTGTTTAGAAACTCAGGTCTAAGACTTTTCTTTAATAATTCTAAAATCTTTTGGTCTATTTCTACTAGTTCATTATCAGTTAAGTTATTGGATTGAGATAACTTTTCCATAATTAATTCAGAACCTAAGTTAGAAGTCATGATAATAATGGTGTTTTTGAAGTTAGCAATTCTACCTTTATTGTCAGTCAGTCTTCCGTCATCTAACACTTGAAGAAGGATATTAAATACATCTGGATGAGCTTTTTCAATTTCATCCAGAAGGATTAC
>JAMOQI010000072.1 GCA_027064095.1 Bacteroidales bacterium
TTGGAGCCCCTCATGCTGGGTAACGGATCACAACTCAACAGGATCCACTAACGACTGGCAATCCTATAGCTCCGGCAGTGTAAAATGTGCTCGTGGAAATTGGGCTGCAACCATGGTATCACCAACGATAGATGTAACTTCTCTTTCTACTCCTTCTCTGGATTTCGACTGGTCGCATTTATATAATTCCAGTCTTGCGAATTTCTCTATGTCAGTTGAAATTTCTGATGATGCAGGTAGCAACTGGCATCAAATATGGTATAAAACAAGCACTGATTTCAATTCGAATGATGGTGCTTCCAACACTGCTCCGGGTAGTTTTATCAATTCCGGAGATATTAACCTTTCATCCTATGGTAATAACATTTTAATTAGATTTAAAACAGGGAGCACCAGTGGTAATGATGTTTTTGTTGATAATTTTCGTATCAGGGAAATGCCCGCTTGTCCGGCACCGGCAAATCTATCTTCATCAAATATTGCTCAAACAACAGCAGAATTAGACTGGACGGAAATGGGCTCTGCAACAACATGGAAGATTGAATATGGTCAGGCAGGATTCACACCGGGTTCAGGCACTGTTATTTCTAATATCACTTCCAAACCATATACCCTAACAGGATTATCGGCAATGACTTGCTACGAATGGTATGTTAGAGCCGATTGCGGAAGTGGTTCCACAAGTGCATTAAGCAGCAAGGCCGGCTTCGATACAGAGCATTACACCGTAACCACCAACGGGCAAACCTGTCGCTGTTCTCCTAATTTTAAGCGCGATGGTGGTTCAGGGAGTTGTTATTTTTATGATAAATACAGTTTTACTGTACCGTCCTCCACAGTTTATAATATTAAAGCTTCATTCTATCTGACATCACATGGCGGTTTCCCGGGCTACTTATACTTATATCAAAATAGTTTTGATCCTGATAATCCAGCCACTAACCTATTGGCATCAAATGGTTCGGCCTATGGCAATACTGCTCAAATAAATCAATCATTATCAGCATCAACAACCTATATAGTTGTAGGTACAACCTATAACAGTGACACTTGGGGAGGTATTATACATTTTTCAATTGAAGGTCCCTATCAGGCAACGGCAAATTCAACAGCCGATTATAATGGTGTCCCAACAGGGATCACTCACTTACCAAACATTACAGATGGGACTACTCGTGAAGCCACATATCAATGTCTAGACCAATCGGGATGGACCCATTATTATTATGATGATGGCAGCACCTCTGATTTTTGGGATGATGAAGTATTATTATCAGTAAAAAAGAATACAAATAATATAGGAGATGTTGGAGACCAGGGCTTTAGTGTAAAAGTTGCAGGAGCTTCAGGAGTTACACACATTACCAATGAAACAGCCCCCTATGTTACAAGCTGGGGAGGATGGTGGGTTTTTAACCGATATTGGATTCTTACACCAACAGGGCAACCGACCTCCAATGTCAATGTAAAATTCTATTATAATGATGAAGATTACAATCGTCTTGTAACGGCTATCAACAATAGCGGAGGAACAGCCCCATCGGCTCAAACAAATATGTCATGTTTCAAAATCAATAATATAACAGGAAATTATGACCCAAATCCAACCAATGGACATAGCACTGTGCCTCTGGCACAAAGTTATGATGGCGATGGATGTTGGATTTATCTCAATGGAAGTACAGCCTCAATCTCCGAATGGAAATATACAGATATGAAAAATGATTACAATTCGATGGAATACGTAATTAAACATTTTAGCGGTGGTGGTGGTGGTGCTGCTCAACATACAGGCAATGGCTCCGGTACTCCCACACCAATCGAATTACTTAGCTTTGATGCCAAAAGCCTTAGCGAGGGGAATCTTGTGTTCTGGAAAACAGCCACCGAAGAAAATACAAACTATTTTACGATTGAAAGAATGAATCCGGCCAATAACAGCATTGAAACAATGGATAAAATAAAAGCTGCCGGAAACAGCAATACCATAAAAAGCTACTCCATAATTGATCATAACCCTTTAGGGAAAGCCTATTACAGACTAACAGAAGTGGATTTTGACGGCAAAAGTGAAACCTTTGACTGGGTATATGTTGAGAGAAAAAATAAGACATTAACAATAGCGAGTCTCTATCCCAATCCTGCAAATAATAAAGTAATAGTAGATATTATAAACCCTGAAACCTCTGCGGGTAAGATTGAGATTTGTGACCTTACAGGGAAAATATTACTCAAAAAATCTTTCTCTCTTTCTCAAGGGTTACAAACCATAGAACTTAATATAAACAATTTTAAATCAGGAACTTATTATGTAAATTTAATAACCAACACCACAAATATTACCAAGATATTGGTTAAATATTAATCCAAATATGACACAAGCTATTAAATATAATTCACAAATTAATTATAACATTAAAGAGTTGAACTCTCTTTCCACCTCAATTTCTGCAGCAACCCAAAGCGAATACAATAATATTAGCTATAGTTACACCGCATTGAGTCGATCATATGCATCTCATATCCTTCCTATTATCATTAAACAAAGGTCGAAACTCTTTGCGGCTTGCTGTGGATTCTCTAAGTCATTTAATAACAAAAACACAACAACTTATAACAAAAGGTTGGAATATCATCCTCGCAATACTACTTTTACTCAATTATTAAATACAATCAATTACACTATCATGAAAACAATTACAATTATTATATTAGCTCTCGTTAGTCTGAATGCTTTTTCAACTACTTTTCAGGTAGGTCCTACCAAAACCTATACTTCACCCCATGCGCTTTATCAGGCCAATGTGGTTCAAAACGGCGATATTATTGAAATTGATTCGGCAACCTATACAGGACAAGCCTGCACCGCGGTGTGGCAAAAGGACAACCTCATCATCAGAGGTGTTGGCGGAAGGCCTTCGCTGGTAGCTAGCGGCAACTACATTTGGGGTAAAGGCATTTGGGTTTTGGCAGGTGATAATATTACTGTGGACAATATTTCATTCTCCGGAGCCGCGGTTCCCGATCACAATGGGGCAGGTATCCGCCTCGACGGAAGCGGAATGACCGTAAGGCATTGCTATTTCTTTGATAATGAGAATGGCATTCTTACTAACAATATAAATTCCGGGGATGTGGTTATTGAATATTCTGAATTTAATCAGTCCGGCTACGGTGATGGTTATTCTCACAATATTTATATTGGTCATATAAACAGGCTTGTGTTCCGGTTCAACTATACACATCATGCCAAAGTAGGACACTGCTTAAAATCGAGAGCCAAAGAAAACTTTATCTTATATAATCGGATTATGGATGAACAAACAGGTAATTCGAGCCGGCTGATTGATATCCCCAACGGAGGTCTAAGTGTAATTATGGGTAATATTCTTATGCAAGGACCAAATGCGTTGAATAACAATATGATAGGCTATGGCAAAGAAGGACTGTCGAACGCAGGACCTCAGCAACTTTTTATTATAAATAATACTTTGGTCAACAAACGCACCGGTTCATGTCTTTTTCTTGACATCCAAAGTGGTGCTTCAACAGTTGTGGTGAGCAATAATATTTTTGCAGGCACAGGCACATTGCTCAACGGCACCACCACCTCATCTTCAAATAATGTGGTGGAAACCAATATCGCCGGTTTAGAATTTGTAAACGAATCCAATTATGACTATCATCTCAATTCCAACTCACCGGCAGTGAATGCAGGTATAGCCATTCCTTCCCAAAACAATATCAACCTCACTCCCGATTCTGCCTACAAACATCCTGTGGATTTTGAACTTCGTCAGGTCTCAGGAACCATTGATGCAGGAGCTTACGAATACAAATCGTCTGTAGGCATGAGCAAAGTACCCCAAACCCAAATCAGCATATATCCCAATCCAACTCAGGATATCATCCATATCGGCACTTCTGCCAACAACGTCAAAAGCATTGCTATTTATGATTGTTCCGGAGCCCTGATAAAACAACTATCTAATTCTTATTCTATTGATTTGCAAGGATTTCCCAAAGGAATATACTTTCTAAGAATAGAAACCCAAAACGGAGGGAATATAATGAAGAAGGTTGTTAGGGAGTAATTATCAGCTCCTAAGAAACTCAGCAGTAAAGCCTTTGCCGGATGCGGCTACTCTTCCCGGGGAGTCTGTGGCCACAATCATTCCTCCTCCGCTGCCGCCTTCGGGACCATGGTTTGCAAAAAGCAATTAAACATAAGCCATTACTAACAAAAGACAATAATTAAAATTAACATAAAAATTATTATTTTTGTAATTAATTTTCAGATAAATAAAAAACAAATCGTTGAAAAAAATATTATTTACAACTGTAGTTATATTATTTTTTGTCAAATTGGTGTATTCTCAACAAACAGATACACTTAGTTTTCTTCAGACCAGAACATTTACATTTTCATATTTTGGGAATAATTTATTAAACCCCGGTTTAAAGTCAAGTATTAATTTTACTCTATCAGAAGAGACAATAAAAAAAACTAAAACACGAAAAAACAATAAAATCATAGATAAAAGCTACAATAATAAATGGATACTAAGTGGAAATATTGGTTTTTTCTGGCATCCGCAAAGCCATGTTGCCGTTTTTAATTATTATCTTATTTCCATGCAAAAATTAAAACTGAAATCAAATAGAATTACTTTATTTGGTATTGGTCCCGGAATATATCGCTCCTTTTATCCTGAAACATATACTGTAAATAAAGCAGGCACGGTAGATAAAATAATTCTTGGCGGCAGAATGTATTTTGCTCCTGTTTTTTCCTTTGGTTCCGGTAAGGAAATTAATAATTATTTTTTTACAGAACGAATTTTTACTACAAATTTAATGTTTCTGTTTGATTATAATACAGGAATAGTCCCCTTACTTAATTTAGAATTGGCATTTACATTTGATTTTAAAAGGTAAAAATAATTTGATATGAAAATTAATAAAATAGTTATATTTTTTTCGGTTATAACTTTAAACCTTTTTATAGGTTGTAATAAAAATGGTTTAAATTCATTAAATGATCATTTTTATGTACGACATGCCGGAGCAGATATGCCGGTATATATACACGGAAACGCATCAGAGAAAGTATTTTTATTATTTATTCACGGTGGTCCCGGCGATAATGGTTTACAATACAGAGAAGGTATAGCTTCCAAAAATTTGGAAAAAGATTATGCCGTAGTATACTACGACCAACGTGGGCAAGGATTATCCGAAGGAAAATTTGAACAACAAGACGTAACTATATCACTTATGGCAGATGATTTACATGCCGTAATACTTACAATAATAAAAAAATATGGAAACGATATATCTATATTTCTGTTAGGACACAGTTGGGGAGGGGAATTAGGAACAGCCTATTTACTTAAAAATAATTATCCGCCTAATGTTAAAGGCTGGATAGAAATTGATGGAGCTCACGACGTACCAAAAATAAATGTAGAACTTACAAAAATGATTATTAAAGTCGGTAACCAGCAAATAAATAGTGGTAACAGTAAGGATAAGTGGCAAGAACTTATATCGTGGGTAAACAAACTTGATACTGCAAACATAAATTTTGAGCAAGGCAGAGACCTGAACAGGAAAGCTCGTATTGCGGAACAAATTTTAATTAACGATGGTTTTGTTACAGCACCTGATAAAAAAACATTTCGAGACTTAACCATTTTATATAATCAAAACATAATAACCGGTATTTTTTCAGGATATTACACCTATGTAAACAATGAAGGTTTTTATGCTGAAATTGAGACAACTTCATATACTAATCAATTACATAATATAAGTTTACCATCTTTGTTTTTGTGGGGAAAATATGATTTTATAGTTCCTGCAACATTAGGTTACGATGCATATTATTTGGTAAATACACAACAAAAAGATATTATTATTTTTGAGCAAAGTGGACATATGCCAATGAAAAATCAGCCTTATAAATTTGTTAAGACTATTAGTAATTTTGTTGAAATTCATAAATAAATAACATCACTAATATTCAAGTAATTAGCTAAGCAATTTCTAAATATTGGCGATATAATCATATTTATTACACATTTGTTAAAAAACCAAATTCAACATAATTTAGCTTTCTGTAAGATAAATCTTGGGTCAAACTATGGTTAAAAGATAAGAAGTTGTATATTTGCATAATATTGTAATAAATTTAATAATGGCCTGGGATTCTGATAAAACGTATAAAGTCATTGGTGGATTGTTGTTTATAACTACGGCATGGTTTTTTACCGATATTTTCATTTACTTAATAATAGCATCAATTATAGGTGTTACTTTACAACCTTTAATGAAGTTACTTTCAAAAATAAAAATCAGAAAGAAACCGTTGTCGAGAACTATATCAGCAGCAATAAGCCTAATTATTTTTCTAATATTAATAAATGGTATATTAGTATCACTAATTCCTGCTATAAACTCTCAAGCTTCTGATATTGCTAAAGTTGATTTTACTTCAATTTCTCATCAGCTGGACATTGCCTCAACAGATTTCGAATCTGGACTAAGGAAAGTTGGATTCCTGAAGAAAAATGAGCAAATTGAACAATATATAATAAAAAGTCTAAATGATTTAATTAAAGAAATTCAATTTAGTAATATCTTTAGTAATTTACTTTCGATGACAGGAAACGTTTTAATGGCAATATTTTCCATATTATTTATGAGTTTTTTCTTTGTAAAAGATGAAGATTTATTTAGAAGAATAGTCCTGCTTTTTGTTCCAGAGAAAAACATTCAAAACGTGAATGATATACTTATTAAAATAAACAAAATGCTTAGTCGCTATATTATAGGAATTGTAATTGAAATTGGTTCAATGATGCTTTTAATAACAATTGGAGGGCTAATACTAGGCCTTAAGAATGCACTTTTAATTGGATTTATCGGAGGCTTAATGAATTTAATTCCGTATATAGGGCCATTAATTGGAGCAAGTATTGGAAGCATATTAGTTGCTATGACTAACCTTTACTTGGGATTTGAATACACTTTAGCACTTATAGGTGGAACTCTATTGATATTTGCCGTTGCAAATATGATAGATAATTTTATACTTCAACCAATTATCTATTCTAACAGTGTTAATGCTCATCCCATAGAGATCTTTATAGTAATTATTATGGCAGGGAAAATGGGAGGCCCAATTGCCATGATTGCAGCAATACCAATTTATACAGTATTAAGAATTACAGCGAAAGAATTTCTTGGCGACAAAATTTTTGTTAAGAGATTAATGAAAGACCTTTAATGTTGAAAATATATTTATTTTGGGCAATAAGATATGCAAGCTCATTTACCCTTATAAGACTATATAACTTCATAAAGATTAAAACATCCTATTATTTAAGCAGATTAACAAGGCAAAATCTGCATTGGGGGATGCCATATACAATTTCTATTGAGCCAACAACTTCTTGCAATTTAAAATGTCCGGAATGCCCATCAGGATTAAAAAAATTTAATAGGCCAACAGGAATATTAACATTAAAAACACTTAATGAAATCATAAAACAATTAGGAAAGCATTTAACTTACGTAACCTTTTATTTTCAAGGAGAACCGCTACTACATCCTGATTTTACTAAGTATGTGTCTATACTAAAACAAAATAAAATAATGGTTGGCACCTCAACAAATGCTCATTTTCTCAATAAGGAAAAGGCTGAAGAAATAATAGAATCAGGATTGGATAGACTGATTATTTCTTTAGATGGTGTAGATGCTGAGACTTATAAGAAGTATAGGCGTGGTGGAGACTTTAACAGAGTGATAGAAAACATTAAAATAATGGTAAAAACTAAAAAAGAATTTAAATCTAGTATACCATTTATTGAATTACAGTTTATTGTTTTCAAACATAACGAACATCAAATAAAAGATATAAAAAAACTAAGTAAGGAACTTGGGGTAGATAAGCTTAGTCTAAAAACAGCACAATTATATGAATTTGAAGAAGGAAATGAGCTTATGCCGGGGCTTGTTAAATACTCTCGTTATCAACAAAGTACTGATGGTAAATACAAAATAAAAGGTAAATTGCCAAATCATTGTTATCGGTCGTGGTCCGGGAGTGTTATTACATGGGATGGAGAAGTTGTTCCTTGCTGTTTTGACAAAGATGGCGACCATAGATTTGGAAACATTATGGAATCAGATTACAAAGATATTCTACAAAATAAGGAATACAAAGGATTTCTACAACAAATACTTAAAGACCGAAAGCAAATTGAAATATGTAGAAATTGTACTGAAGGATTGTAAAAAAGTCGATTATAACAGCTAACTACTAATCTTGGCCCGAATTATTTACAAATAATTCGGGTTAATCTACAATTTTACTTCAAAACTATCCCAATCAAGACCAACGGTAAACTTAGACCTAAAATCGTTGAGCTCATCTAGTGAAATAGAATCTGTTTTAATAAATTCACGATCCTGAATTGGCTCAATAATATATTCCCCTTTAGGGTCAATAACACACGAGTTTCCGGCATGATCCAAACCATTGCCATCCTTCCCTATTCTATTTACTGCTACAACATAACACTGATTTTCGAGTGCTCTTGAGATAAGCAAATTCTGCCAAATTTTATTTCTTACTTTTGGCCAATTGGCAACATAAATAAGAACATCGTAATCATATTCGCCATTATTATAATTGTTCTTAGCAAAAACAGGAAAACGTAAATCATAACAAATAAGGGCTTTAATTTTATATCCTTTAAAATTAAAAATTAAGTCTTTATTACCCGCACTAAAATGTTTATGTTCATAACCCATTCTAAAGAGGTGTCTCTTATCATATTGATAAAAACTACCATCAGGATTCATTATCAAAAACCTATTATAAAATTTTCCATTTTCAACAACCATATAACTCCCTGCAATGGAAGCCTGCACTTGTGTGCTCATATTCTTCATCCAAATAAATGTTCTACTCTGAGGCTCCTCAGCGAATTTCGCTGGATTCATAGAAAATGCGGTATTAAACATTTCAGGAAGAAGGATTAAATCACCAAGATACTTCTCTGATTTAATCTTCTTTTCAAAATTTACAAGATTTGATTCTTTATCTTCCCAAATCAAATCACTCTGGATAATTGATATTTTTAAATTTTGCATAATATCTCAGCAGCTTTTTTAAGTGTTTCATCTGTTTTAGCAAAACAAAACCTTAATACTTTATTATCTGTTTTATCAGAATAAAAATACGAAAGAGGGATGCTAGCTACTCCATATTCTTTTATTAGTCTAATTGCAAAATCTAACTCCTTTTCGTCGGATATTCTATCATATTTAAACAACTGGAAATATGTACCTTTGGATGGTAAAGGTGTAAACCGACTATTTTTCATTAGTTTGAGAAAATAATTGCGCTTTTGTTCATACATTTGGTGAATATGAACATAATTCTCAGCATTATTCATATACTTAGCGAGTGCAACTTGCATAGGCCTATTTCCAGCAAACACAACATTTTGGTGAATCTTTCTAAACTCATTCATTAATTTTTTTGGCGCCATACAGAATCCTGTTTTCCAACCAGTAACATGAAATGTTTTGCCAAAAGAACCAATTACAAAACTCCGCTTTGCCAATTCAGGAAATGCTGCCACACTCTGATGCTTAGCTCCGTCAAAAACAATATGCTCATAAACTTCATCACTAAGCACAATAATATCAGTACCTTTGGTAATAGCTTCTAATTTCTGCAAGTCATCTTTACTAAGGATTGTTGAAGTAGGATTATGTGGTGAATTAATGATAATTAATTTTGTTCTACTAGTAAAAAGACGCCTTAATTCGTACCAATCCACATGGTAATCATCACCTTTAAGTTTATAAATACGTGGAATTCCACCATTTATTTTAATTCCCGGAATATATATATCAAAAGCCGGCTCAATAATTATCGCTTCATCACCATCGTTTATAACTGTGGTAATGGCAGAATATATTGCTTGCGTAGCTCCAGAGGTAATTGTAATTTCTTCGTTGGCATCATAGTGTTGTCCATAAAACCGTTTAAAAGCAAGGCTTAATTCCTGTCTAAGTTCAAATATACCCTGCATAGGAGCATATTGATTCTCCCCATTGTTCATAGCTTTACTTACTAATGAAATAAGCTCAGGGGCTACATCAAAATTAGGAAACCCTTGCGACAAATTTATAGCATTATACTCATTGGCTAGCGTACTCATCTTTGTAAAAATTGTAGTCTGTGCTCTAGGTAATTTACTTCTTAGATGTGTGCTAAATTCTATCATAACAATGGATTTTGCCTGAAAAACAGGCTCTGATTAATTATATTACCATTAATGTACAAAACTAAAGAAATAATTTTAAACGGGAACCAGCAAACGAAATATAATGCTGTTAAAATAAAACAACATCAATAATTATAATCAAATCTAAACACAAACAATTTCTATCTTATTATTTCCAAACGATTTATCTCATTATCTGATTCAACTAATTTTAATTCCTTTAGTTTATTCTCATTTTCAAGAGTAAGATTATCCCCAAATACATCTTTAATTCGTTGAATTTCATTTCTTGCTTCATCGATTCTGCCAACTTTAATAAGCAACAGAATTCTTGTATAATAAATATCAAAATCTAAACTGGAATTTACTGACTCCTCTGTCCACAATAATGCATCTTGATACAACTCCTTATTATCATCTCCCAAAACATAGCTGCAATAATCAACGATTTGCCCTGTACTCAAATACCCTAAGTGCAACATCATATAGTTACGTAAACTAATATCATACATCTCTTTATTCTGATTGATAATCTCATAATAATCAAGCATAACTCTACTTTCAACCAGCTCTCGCTGTTCGATACTGAAATAATCTAATATAGCATTTAAAGTATCGGAAGGATTTGAATTTGGTTTTTTTTGTAAATAGGCAATTACATTATTAGAAATTACACCTTCGAGTTTTAATAATTTATCGTTCTCATTAAAACTCAGAGCTCCAATAAGAGTATAATTTTTTGCAAAAAAAACAAATTCTCTGCTATACATATTTTCCGAAAATCTAATTATTGCATCCACATTTTCTGGTAATTTCAGTTCAGAATCTGATAAGGAATTAAAATAAAGCTCTACTTTATCGCTATATTCTTCTCCCGCATTATATAACACATTAATATAGTCAAGAAACACATGATGGTCCATTACAATCTTTTTAGAATCTTCATTAAAAATATCATTATAATACTTTAAAGATCTGTTATTAGTAACAACTCTATTAGCAGCATCAAGCATATCTGTCTTTGAATTCAGTCCAATTATTTTATGTACAATCTCTTCTTTTGCATTTATAAAAACAATACTAGGATAAGCGAAAACAGAATATTTCTTTGCTAACTTCTCACCTTCTTTAGTTTTAGGGTCAATTTTCAAGTTTATAAACTTAGTCCGGTATACATTAGCCACTTCAGGTTTATCAAATAACTGTTTTTCAACTTTCTTACAAAACTCATCATCCGATAAATTAAAAAACAAAAGCACCTCCATTTTCTTAACTTTACTTTGCTTAAGAGCTTTCTTATAACTAATAGAGTTAAAATAAAAAGGTGTATTTGCATAACTTATAGAAGTAGTAAATACAATGAAAATAACTATTAAAGATTTGTACATAATAAAATTTTAACTAATTATAAATTATTCTTTACCTCAATAATTACAGTAGTTCCATTTCCCTCTGAAGACTCAATATGATACTCTCCTTTAAACTTCTCAACTCTTGATTTCATATTAATCAAACCAATACCTTTTCCCTTTAGTTTACGAATATTAAAACCTACACCATTGTCTTCCACAACAATTCTTAATCCTTCGTCATCAGATATTAGTTGCACAAAAATCTCATCTGCCTGCGAGTGCTTAATAGAATTAGTGATAAGTTCCTGAATTATTCTAAACAGTTCTACTTCTATATCCGGCTTAAGGCTATATCCGGGACCTGCTTCAATAAATTTAATTTGTAATTGTCCGGCTGTATTAATAGTATCTCTAAGATTTTTAACAGCCTCAGAAAGACCAAATTTCATTAATATACCTTTAGATAAGTTATGTGAAATAGATCTGACTTCTTCAACAGAATTATCCAATAATTTCAGAGCAAAACTAAAGTTTTCGCGTTCTTCTTGATTAGACTCATCAATATCGGCTTCAATACTGCTAAAATGAAGCTTAACCGCCGACAGTAAGCTTCCCAGCCTGTCATGCAATTCAGCAGCTATTCTATTTCTTTCCTTTTCTTGCCCACTCATAAATGAGTTGATAGACTTCACCTCTTGTTCCTTTACCAAGTCCACGATTTTTTGCTGATTAATTTCTGCATTCTTTTTTATCAACTCCTGAGCAGCTTTTTGCCTCAATTGAAAATATCTTCGTATAAAAACAATGGAGATTATTAAAAATATTATAATAATTATAAGTAATATTGCAATAAGTCTTTGCCGCTTAACTGCTGCTGCTTGCTTTTCGTGCATAAGCTTCGCAACTTCTGCTTTTTGTTCTAAAAGCTTTATTGCCTGGTCTTTTTTCTCTGCTTCATACTGCTCTCGATATTTATTTATTGAATTTCTTACTTTAACAGAATTAAGCGAATCATAATAAATAATATGTTTCTTAAAAGCTGCAAGAGCCTGCTTATATCTCTTTTGTTCAGTATAAATTTTTGAAAGTCCTAAATATATTTCTTGAGAACTTTCATTCATATGATATTTAAGACTATTACCCAAAATACCCTTAAAAAGCTTTTCTGCTTCAGAGTACCTTTTCATTTCAACTAATGTAGAACCAATATTTGTTTGAGTATTTATCTTCCCTTTAGTATTATTAATTTTATTATAATATTCTAAAGATTTATTAAAAAAGTATAAGGCTGAATCATATTCTTGAAGGTGTTTTTTGATAATCGCTTTATTATTATATAACCCTGCAACTTTATATAGATTTCCATTATTTAACAAGGCATACTTTAATGATAAATCAAAATAATAATTAGCCGAATCATAGTTACTTTTATTCAAATACAGAGTACCTATATTAGTAAGAAATACATTTATCAATTCTATATTATTAGATATTTTGGCATATTCCAAACCTTTTTGATACTCAATCTCTGCTTTATCATAGCTTTGCTCAAAGTTAAAAACATTACCAATATTTAAATGACATTCAGCTATTCCTTCAATATCATTCATTTTCTCATACAATTCTATAGCATAGTATAGATACTTTATTGCAACATCATTCCTTTTTTTAAAAAAATATAACTTTCCTATTTCAAGGTTATTCTTTGCCAATTTTGAATAACAGAACTCATCAGAGTACTTGTCTTCATTGAGCAGTTCTGTATAAATAGGAATTGATTTTACCCTTAAAGCAATAGCAGAATCATATTGGTGAAGAGCTTTATAAATTTTTGCACTAAAATTATACATAGCAGCAACATCTTTTTTCTTGTCAATTCTGATTCCTATTTCTACAGCGTTTTTGGAATACTTAATAGCTTTATTAAAATCTCTAATACGCGAATATGTCATAGATTTAAACCCATTAATATACATTAAGTCTGTGTCATTAGGATTCATATTGTAGTAATATTCAGCACTATCGTACAAAACAATAGCCTGCTTAAAGTTTTTAGTTTTTGAAGCTAATCGATAAAATGCACTTGTTTTTTGTATAGGCGTTCCATGTTTAATTACATTTAACAAACTATCCTTTTTAGAGGTAGCGGATGCATTTGTTATAATTAATAACATAATAGCACTTATGAAAATAAGATATCTTTCTTTTATCATAACAATAATGTTGTTTGTTTTATCCAGCTAAAGTAATAAAATAGAACTTATTAACTGAGTATATTAATTGGACTTATATTGTTCGTAGTTATATATTTTAATATATTTCTTTGTACTATTCGCCTCATTCATAATTGTTTCACTTTTAAGAGCCCCATCCTTGCCATAGAAATAGGTATAATAAATAGTACCAACTTTATCATAAAATGATGAAGATATCATTCTTCCAAGCCCATCATAAGAATAACTTCCTACACTAACAATGTTTCCATTCTTATCCTTTTTGGTCTTTTGAATCAATAAATCTCGTCCATCATAATCGTTCTTAATAGTTAAAGAATAAATACTATCATTACTTAACACAGTGTAATTATCAAGAACCTTATTTCCCTTTATATCATAGGTATATTTATGTTGCTCAACAATTTTTCCATAGGAATTTCTTTTAGTTTTTTCTATCAATAATCTGTCATTATTATATATCAGTGTGTCACTATAATCACCGGTAGAATCTAAACAATCATAGTTACAAACAATCTGAACATTAACAACTTGCCCTTTAATATTATAAGTAAAATAGCTTATTGTCTTTATTTTGTTATTTACAAAATACTGTTCTTTAAGTAATTTATCGCCAGCATCATCATAGCTATATTTATATACTTCTTTTAAATCTTCAGTGACATTATTATAGAAATAAGTGCAATTCCCAAAAATATCAAATCTCTTTTTTTCAGATAATACTTTATTATTGGTATCGCTAATATTCATTTGATAAACAGTATAAGACTTAAGCTTTCTCTTTTTGATATCATTTTTTTTTGAGATTCTTTTCAGCTCTTCTTTAGAGTACATCAAAGTACCTATCTTAGCCATTGCCATTGAAACCTGCTTAGCATTAGGATATTTCATTATAAAATCTTCATAAGCTTCAGGGGTATTCTCTTTTAATACCTTTAGATAGGCTAAAGAATCACGAATTTGTTTTATTTGAGCAATATGTAAATTATTTGGATAAGTATTGATAAAACTCTCACAAAGTCCTATCTCCTTAAATTTCATTACATTATTATAATCATTCTCAATTTCAATTTCCTGCAACTCTTTGGCCTGTTTTGAATTATGATATTTTGAAATAAAACTGGTAAAAGCGGCAGAAGTATTTATTGCTTTCGCCCTATTATATTCTAAGTCCAGAAGCATTTTTTTTGCTTCTTTTATTTTTTTTGACTTTGGATATTGATTTATGAAAGCCTCCAAATTCTCTATATTAGAATTTCTAATAACTTTATTCCAGGCTATAGAATCAATATTAACTTGAGCTAATTTCGCCTCTGGTGCATTGGGATATTTCTTGATAAACTCTTTCCAAACGGGAATAGTATTGAATGTTTTAGCCTTATTATAAGCAGCCGTATTAAGTAATTTCACAACTTGAGAATTATAACGCGACTGTGGACATTTATTAATAAAATTCTCCAAAGCCATGGTGCTTCCATCTGCTTTAACTTTAGCAAAAAGTAAATCTTCTATTTTCGATAATTCTCCATTTATTATTTCAAGGTTCACAAAATCTTTATTTTTTTTCTTGGCAGCATCACTACATTTTGCCCAATTTTCCTTAGCGCTTTCAGCACTGCTAAAAGCCGAATATAAATCCTCTATCCTCAAAGCTGTAGATCGTTGAATTACAGCTATACCATAATCCCCTATTGCTTTTGTACTTATATCTTTCTGTGCATTAGAAAACTGAACCCTGGCGCTTGTATATTCTTTATTATCCAAAGCTCTAAATGCTTTTTTAAAACTTTGAGCTAAACTAAAATTACTCAAAAATAAAACTATACTTATTATACTAATTATCTTATACATGGTAGTAATATTGTGATTTATATACTACAAAGATAACTTCAAAATTCTAAACTAATTTTGGTAAAAATATTCTTAACTAACATATTGTTTTTAATAACATTAGTTTTATCTAGATATTATTGACAATCAGAACAATGAAATTTACTAAAATAACATATGACAAGTTTATGATATTATTGTGGTACCTATATGCCTTATTATGTATTTTTGTCTTTCTACCGAAAAACCAATTATGAGTATGAATAAACTAATAAACATTTCAGAAGCAACATCAATAGCTATTCATAGTTTATCATTGATTGCCAAAATTGACAAAAGTATTAACGCAACACAAATTGCAGAATACACAGGTTTTTCAAAGAATCATTTAAGTAAAGTACTACAGCTGTTGGTAAAGCAAGGGTATTTATCATCTTCACGCGGACCAAAAGGTGGTTTTTTATTAGCAAGAAAAGCCTCAGAAATATCACTCCTGGAAATATATGAGCTTATCGAAGGTAAATTACCAAATGTTTATTATGTAGGAAACAGTCATAAATGTCCATTTCAAGATTATATTTATGGTGATATCATTGAAAAAATAAGTGAATTTTTCATTAAATCATTTGGCAATAGATATATATCAGATATAAAATTTAAAGAAGAAATAAATTCAGAAACTTTATTTCAGAACATATAATAAAGCTTGATTTTTTTGTACTTTCGCTAGAGTAAATATAATTTGAATTGAAGTAAACTGTATGCTAAAAAAACGATATACAATAAGGGCAATATCCATTTTTCTTTTTACCTTATCACTATCAATAAGTGTTTATTCTCAGGAATTTAAAGCAGGTATTCAATTAGGAATCACAGGAACTCAAGTAACTGGAGATCAGCTTGCCGGTTTTAATAAAGCAGGACTTTTTGGAGGATTTTTCGTAAACCGTAATTTCGGAAGATTAGGAGATGGACAATTAGAAATAAATTTTATACAAAAAGGCAGCAAGAAAAATGCTCATCCCGATAAAGGCGACTACGTAAAATATTTACTTAGGCTAAATTATATAGAAGTCCCTGTTATGTACAAATTTAACATAAAAAATATTCTCAAAATAGAAGCAGGAGTAATGTTTGCCTATTTAATAAATTCCAAAGAATTTGATATTCAAGGAAAGGTGTATCCCGACCCTAGTATTCCATATTATAAAAAATATGACATCTCAGGTTTTGCCGGAATTAATTATAAAATAAACGACATATTTTCACTTTCATTTCGATACTCATACTCCATTTTAGCAATTAGACCAAAGCCAAATTCTGTGACGTACAGGTATAATGCAGGGCAATTTAATGAAGTATTATGCTCTAGCTTACAATATAATTTTAATTAAATATGGCAAAGTCAAAACAAAAGTATTATGTTGTTTGGAAAGGAAATAATCCCGGCATCTATGATAATTGGCCTGATTGTAAAAAGCAAATAGATGGTTATACCGGTGCTATTTTTAAATCTTTTACAAACTCAAAAATAGCTACTGAAGCTTTTGCTAATAATCCGGAGAAATACATAGGAGATAATTATATTGAGCCAACTATGCTTGAGAAATATAAAAATGCAAATATTGGTTTTCCTATTCAAAAATCTATAAGTGTTGATGCCGCTTGTGCCGGAAATCCCGGCATTTTAGAATATCAAGGTGTGGATACACGTACTAAAAAGAAATTATTTCATCAAGGTCCTTTTCCTAAAGGCACTGTAAATATTGGAGAGTTTTTAGCTTTAGTGCATGGACTAGCCTATTTGAAACAACAAAACAGCAATATTCCTATTTATTCTGATTCTAAAACAGCAATAGCATGGGTAAGACGTAAAGCAATAAATACCAAACTTGAACGAAATAAACAAACAGAAGCACTTTTTAAATTAGTTGATAGAGCAATATTTTGGTTGAAAAATAATAACTTTGATAATAAGATACTAAAATGGGAGACCGCTTACTGGGGAGAAATCCCTGCTGACTTTGGAAGGAAATAAATAATTCAACCAATTTTTATACTTTTGGCCTGAAATTTGACTACAAATTAATTCATTTAAATATAATATTATTATGAGAAATTTGTTTACATCCCTATTTATAATATTACTTTTGGCAGGATGCTCAAGTAGTACTAAGCTTTTACAAAAAGGGCAATATGATGCCGCTATTGATAAATCTATTAAAAAATTACTTAAAAATGCAGATAATATTAAAGAAATAAACATCCTTAGTAGATCATATGAACTAGCAAATACACAGGATAGAAATGTTATTGAGGAGCTTAAAATGTCTGGGCAACCAGATATATGGGAAGATGCTTTTAGAAGATATTCTAATCTTCGCAATCGTCAAGATAGAGTAAGCCGTTTACCTAGAGAAATACTCAACAAAATAAATTATAAGTATGTTGACTATAATAGAGAAATTGCTGAAGCTAAAAATAAAGCGGCAAACTATTATTATGCAAGTGGAGTAGAATTATTGAAAAATAATGACCGAATGAGTGCTAGAAAAGCATACAAACAATTCAGTTTTATAAGAAAGTATTTCCGCAATTACAAAGATGTGGATCAAAAAATGCAACAAGCCCTTGATTTGGGGACTAATCATGTGATTTTCAAAATTCAGAATGAAGCAAGAGTAGCTCTACCTAAAGATTTTGAAGAAGAAATTCTAAAAATAAGTCTTAGTTCATTGAATAGAAAATGGTTAGAATTCGATTCGAAATACGACGACAATATGTTCTATGATTATAGCATATTTTTAAACCTTAAACATATTGAAGTTTCTCCACAATCGTTAGAGAAAGAAAAATATACTGATACTAAAAGAGTCTCTGATGGTTGGGAATATGTACTCGACGCAAATGGTAATGTAATGAAAGACTCTCTTGGTAATGATATTAAGAAAGGTAAATTTAAAGACATTAAAGCCTATGTTACTGTTAATAAAATGAATAAACGTTCCATAGTAACAGGAAGTTTAGATTATTATGATAATAGATCTAGACAATTAATAAAAACTATACCTATCCGTAGCGAATTTGTTTTTGACTATAAATACGGTGTTTTTGCTGGAGAAAAAGATGCTTTAACAAGTAAATCTATGGCTATTATCAGAAACAAACCTATGCCATTTCCTTCTGACTTACAAATGATTTTCGATACTAATGATCAGATTAAAAAAATAGCTTTCGAAAATGTTAAAAGAGATGTAAAAATATTTATGAATTAGTAAACATAATATATTACATAGATAAAAGAAAATCCCAAATTCTTAATTTGAATTTGGGCTTTTCTTTTAAACCGCATTATTCATACAAAAGTAAAGCGGATTATATGAATAATACAGGATAATATAAGCTATTTCTATTTGCTTGCAGTTTGCACTATTTCTATTGTTCTACCTTTATTAAGGTACTTCTTTGCAGCCTTTTTTACTTTCTTGGCAGTAAGAGAATTCCAGAATCCTACGTAGTCAAAGTTAACCATATCTTCTTTGTCAAAATCATCAGATTGAAGTACACTAAGCCACCATCTGTTATTCTTTATATTCTCATTATATTCTTTAATTTTATTCTCAGCTGTATTCTCAATAACTTTTTCATCAGGGCCATTGGCAATCAATTTATCAGCCTCATCATAAACTATGGCAATCATAGTATCAAGTTTTGCAGGATTAGCATCAAAGAAAATTCCAATTTGATATTCTGGCACAGGATAATGTTTCATATTAGACCATAAACCAGCACCATAAGTACCTCCTTGATCCTCACGAAGTGTTTCTAAATATCTATTATTAAGGTATTCTTTTACAACCTCTAACATAAGGCGTTCTTCAATAGAATATTTTTTAGCAACACCTGTAAATCCAATAAATACTGTTGCTTTATCTGTCTCCATTTTACGTGTAAAATGTTTCTCGACTCTATTTTCAGGAATACGAATGCCTAAATCACGGAAAGTCTCGGTACGGGTTACAGTAGGAAGGCCACCAAGATATTTAAGAATTGTATCTTTTTGCATTTCAGGGTCAATATTCCCAACAAAATAATAAGTAAATCCGGATGGGTCGCCAAATCGCTCAGAGAAAATATATTTAATACGATTAAGTTTTGCTTCTTCGAGCATCTCCACAGTCATATTACGTTTACGAGGACTGTATTGTGACATCACATTTCTAAGGCTATCAACAAAAGCACTTTGAGGGTCTAAGTTCTTATTAGCCAAGCTAGCAGCTGTGCGTTGTTTGAAATTATTGAAAGCATCTCTATCAGCTCGTGGAGCTGTAAAGTATAAGTAGTTAAGCTTTAGTAAAGTATTGAAATCGCTAATAGTGGAACGACCTGAGAAACCTTCTGTCAACTCCCCAATAAATGGTGATAAAGAAACATCTTTTCCTGCTAATGCTTTTTGTAAAGCAATATTGTCGAAACTTCCAAGTCCACTCATTGAAACAACATCAGCAGCAACTTTACCAGAGATATCATCTTTTTGTCCCAAAGTGCTCCATCCTCCTTCACTATAAGCTTTCAATAAAATTTCATCATCTTTAAATGAAGTTGGCTTCATAACCACTTTTACTCCATTACTTAATGTCCATCTAGTTACACCGGTTTTAGAGTCTTTTTCTTCTTTTACAATTGTGCCTGAAGTTGGCTCATTAGCAATTAATGGCTTATTAGCAGCAGCATCAACATAAGCAGGAATTTCCACATTGTGAATATCTGTAGCAATAGCCAATATCTCATCTTTTGTTGGCATCACAAATCCTTCTTTTTCCGGAGCCATAATAGTGATTACCAAATTCTCGTCGGTAACCCATTTTTTAGCAAGAGCATTTACTTCTTCTAAAGTTGCATTATTGATAATCTGCTTTGTTATTTCATAATCCCAATCGTCACCGGGTAAAGGTTCATTCTCAAGATAATTAGACATAATGGTATTAGCTATATCTCCGCTTTTTCTCTTATTTCGCTCATTATATCCTTTTTCATTCTGCGATAGTAATTCTTTCTTTGCTCTTTCAAATTCTGACTCTAAGAACCCTGTTCTTTTTACTCTTTCATTTTCAGCAAGTATTGCATTTAAAGCCTCTGTGATTTTACCATTGGAAGCTACAGCAAACGACATATAAGCATCTTTTGTTCTCACAAGATTACCATAGTATGAAAACGCTTGCATAAATGGAGGATCAACAGCCTGAGATTGCTCACCAAGTCTAGCATTTATCATACTTGCATATAAAGCTTCAATATACTTTTGTCGATAATATGATTGATCTTTTTTAGCAGGAATATCTTTCTTGTAAACCAATTGAATAATAGTATAAGGAGACTCTTTATCCTGAGCAATAGCTACTTTTATATTTTTATGATCAGGAATTTGATAATAAAGCCTTTCTCTTGGATTTTCTTTTACCGGAAGCTTAGAAAAAATTGTTTTCACTTTTGCTTCAATCATATCAGGATCAAAATCACCAACAATTATAATTGCTTGTAAATCCGGACGATACCAGTCATTATAAAAAGCACGTAATGTATCGCAAGGTGCATTATTGATAATATCAGCAGTACCAATAATATTATGAACAGCATATTTTGAACCTTCAAAAAGAACCTTATTAGTTTTATCACGCATTCGCATCATAGCAGAACGACGTGTTCTAAGTTCTTCTCTTACAACACCTCTTTCAGCATTTATTTCGTCAGTTTCCATACTTACATTTGTAGCCCAATCGTATAGAATCATTAATGAAGTATCAATATTTTCAGGAGTCTCCATTGGTACCTTATCTAAAGTGTAAACAGTTTTATCATAAACTGTATAGGCATTAATCTCAGGGCCAAACTTCATTCCTATAGATTCCAAATAATGAATAATATGCTTCTTAGGAAAATTCTTAGTTCCATTAAAACACATGTGCTCAGTAAGATGAGCCAAACCATTTTGGCTTTCATTTTCCTGCATAGCACCTACATTATTTATCAAATAAAATTCAGCTCTTTTTTCTGGAACTTTATTGGCTAAAATATAATAAGTTAGTCCATTATCCAACTTGCCATAATGAATGTTTGTGTCCATTGGCACTGGAGCATCAGCGATGTATTTTACCTCATTCTGTGCAAATAGTAATGTGTTTGCAATCAAAAATAAAGAAATACTAAGTAATTGTTTAATCATTATTGTGATTTAGGGTTAATAATATTTATTTGTCGCAAAGATATAAAAACTATATAACCTCCACCTATTTTAACTTAATTTATGCTAATTAATAATCACTAAAAAAGAGTGATATTTATCCAAAAACTCTAGCTTTAGATTAAACTAAGAATTAAAAAAACAGTCATTACAATAGAAAAAATAATATATATAAATCACTATTAAACAGATATTTTACAAAAAATACTAAATATTGCAGAATAAAAAATATCATAAATCTAAAATAGAGATGTTAAATATTTAAATTACTTTTGCAGCCTAAAACATTATAAATTTGACATCTACAAAACAATATACAGAGCGATGTGTAATAGTAGGAATAAGCACAGCTCTACAGCGTAAAAATAAACTCAATGAATACTTGGATGAGTTAGAATTTCTTGTTCACACTGCCGGAGGAGAAGTAAGAAAACGCTTTACTCAAAATATAAAAATGGCAGATAGCCGTACTTATGTAGGCAAAGGAAAATTGGAAGAAATTGTTGAATATGTTAAGGCCGCAAATATTAATATGGTTGTTTTTGATGACGAACTTAGTCCTTCGCAACTCAGAAACTTAGAAGCGGAGCTTAAAGTAAAAGTCCTTGACAGAACAAATCTTATCCTTGATATTTTTGCTAGCAGAGCGAAAACATCTCATGCAAAAACTCAAGTGGAACTAGCTCAATATCAATATTTATTGCCGCGTCTAACCAGAATGTGGACACACCTGGAAAGGCAAAAAGGAGGGATTGGGATGCGTGGTCCCGGAGAAACTGAAATAGAAACAGACAGGAGAATTATTAGAGATAGAATTTCATTATTAAAAAAACGATTGGTATCCATTGATAAACAAATGGCTACACAACGCAAAAACCGCGGCAAGCTCATTCGCATTGCTCTTGTAGGTTATACTAATGTTGGTAAATCCACTATTATGAATATGCTAAGCAAATCGGAGGTCTTTGCAGAGAACAAGCTTTTTGCAACGCTTGATACCACTGTTAGAAAAACTGTAATTCACAATCTTCCATTTCTATTAGCTGACACTGTAGGATTTATAAGAAAACTACCACATGGTTTGGTAGAATCTTTTAAGTCAACCCTTGATGAGGTAAGAGAGGCAGATGTATTGCTTCATGTTGTGGACATTTCTCATCCTGATTTTGAGGATCAAATTAAAATTGTAAACGAGACTCTCGCCGATATAAAATGTAGTGAAAAACCCGTAATTATGATATTCAATAAAATTGACGCATACAGTTTTATTGAAAAAGATGAGGATGATTTGACCCCTTCAGGCCCAGAGAATATAAGTTTAGATGAACTAATGAAAACCTATATGGCCAAAGAAAATTATCCTTGTATTTTTATCTCTGCTAAGAGAAAACAAAACCTCCAAGAACTTAGACAACTGATTTACAGCGAAGTAAAGGATGTTCATGCCAGTCGATTCCCTTACGATAACTTTCTATATTAAAAGGAGATGGTTAAAATACTGGAAACACCTAGAGATGCAATGCAGGGAATAAAAAAATTTATTCCTACTAAAGCAAAGGCAAAGTATTTAAATACACTATTGAAGGTCGGATTTGATAGTCTGGACTTTGGTAGTTTTGTATCTCCAAAAGCCATTCCTCAACTGAGTGATAGCTCTGAAGTTATTGAATTACTTCACGTTGACAGCAAAACAGAAATTGTAGCTACCATTGGTAATTACAAAGGTGCTAAAAGAGCTTTTATGCATGATAAAATTGACACGGTAGCCTACCCTTTTTCTATCTCAGAAACATTCTTACAAAAAAATATTAATTCAAATTTTGAAAAAGGAAAACAAACAATTAACGACATCCTTGAACTTTGTTCACAGAAAAATAAAAATTTAAAATTATATATCGCTATGGCTTTTGGTAACCCATATGGCGATATGTGGAATATCGATATTCTAACTGAATGGGTATATACTATTACAAAATTAGGAGTTAATGATATTGTTCTTGCTGACACCACCGGCGATGGTTCTATTAAAAATATTAGCAATAGTTATTCAGCACTGGGCAAAGAATTTCCAAATATAGATTTTGGTGTTCACCTTCATACTCATAGCCGTAACTGGCATGATAAAGTAAACGCTGCATATAGTAATGGTTGCCGTAGTTTTGATAGTGTTATAGGAGGTTTAGGAGGATGTCCAATGAGTGGCAAGGCACTAATGGGGAACCTAAACACATTTGATTTAATAGATTTCCTGGAAGAAAATAACGAAGAAATTCGCATTAATAAAAATATTCTAGAAAAAGCTAGACTTGAATCAAGTTTTATTTTTCCTCTCTAATAAAAATCTTGTTTTAATAGGCTCGAGAATTATTTCCTTCGATATAATTAACAAAAGACCTATTAACAACTCTATTTCCTCCCGGTGTAGGATAATCACCCGTAAAATACCAATCACCCTTATCATTCGGTATTGCTATATGCAAATCTTCAATACTTTGATAAATAATTTCAACCTCGGCATTAATATCTTTTGGAGTAAGTAACTGAGAAATTTTCTCTGAAATCTGTTCAGCATCAAAAGCTTTATATATATTTTTCACTTGATTTATCTGTTCTTCTTTTGGCTTAAGTAGCTCCTCTTTTACTTTTATGTATGTCTCATTAATAATACTATCCATTTTCTTTTCTTTAATAAGAGCAATGCAAGCTTGAAAAGCAATGAAATCATTAAGTTTAGCCATATCAATGCCATAACAATCAGGATACCTGATTTGTGGCGCTGAAGACACAACAATAATTTTTTTAGGACCAAGTCTATCAAGAATTCTAAGAATACTTTGCTTAAGAGTCGTTCCACGAACAATACTATCATCCAAAATTACCAAAGTATCTTTATCACGACGAATTGAACCATAGGTAATATCATATACGTGAGCAACCAAATCATCGCGTTGATTATCCTGGGTGATAAAAGTTCTCATTTTCACATCCTTAACAGCAACCTTTTCTATCCTTGGCTTTAAGTTAAGTATATCTTCAATCTCTTTTTCACTTGGATTTTCCAACTGTTTTAACTTATCCGTTTTAATACGGTTGCAATGCTGCTCAAGACCTTCTGTCAAACCTCTAAAAGCAACAGAAGCAGTATTAGGAATATAAGAAAATACAGTATTTTGAATATTATAATTAAGACTCTTAAGTACTTTTGGAACCAATCTTTTACCCAGATTCTTTCTCTCTTGATATATATCTAAATCTGTTCCTCTGGAAAAATATATTCTTTCAAAAGAACAAGACTTACGCTCCAAAGGCTTTAATATTTGACGCATAGCAACTTCACCATTTTTTCTTACTATTAAAGCATGTCCCGGCTTTATTTCTTCAATTTTATCTTCACGAATATTAAAAGCTGTTTGAATTACAGGACGCTCAGATGCTGCAACTATTACTTCATCATCTCTATACCAATATGCAGGACGAATACCTGCAGGATCTCTTAAAATAAACGAATCACCATGGCCAATCATTCCTGCCATTGCGTAACCTCCATCCCATGATTTAGAAGATTTTCGAAGAATATCTACTACATTAATATTGTCTATAATAAAATCCGTCATAGCCTTTTTAGTATAATTAGACTTATTTTCATAATAAATCCTATTTACTTCTTCATCTAAAAAGTGACCAATCTTTTCTAATACTGTAACTGTATCAGATGTTTCAATAGGGTGTTGACCAATTTCTATTAAATTTTGGAAAAGCTCATCAACATTCGTAAGATTAAAATTACCGGCAATTGCCAATGTCCTGGTTTTCCAGTTATTATGTCGAATGAAAGGATGCAAATATTGCTCGCTATTATCACCAAAGGTGCCATACCTAAGATGGCCAAGAAAAACCTCTCCTGTAAATTGACCGTTCTTTTTTAACCAATTAACATCATTAAGTAAATCTGGATTTTTATCTTGTATTTGTTCATATTCAGAATAAATTCGAGAGAAAATATCTTTTATTGGAGAGGCAGCGACTGAACGAATTCTATTAATATATCTCATTCCGGGTTCAGTATCCAATTTAATATTGGCAATTCCGGCACCATCTTGACCACGATTATGCTGCTTTTCCATTAATAAATACATTTTATTTACGCCATAAAAACTGGTTCCGTATTTTGCCTTATAATATTCCAGGGGTTTTATTAGCCTAATAAAAGCAATTCCACATTCGTGTTTTATTTGTTCGCTCATAATATATGGTCATTTTTAAAAAACAAAAATAAACTTTTTTATATACTCAAATATTATAATTTTAACGAAAATATTACCGGTAGATTCAACCCAAAATATTACATATAAAGAAACTAATGTTAAAAAAAATACGAATTAAATCTTAAACTATATTAGGAATTTATAAAAAATAAATGGCGGTAAAATATGTATAAACAGTGGGCTAAGAAAAGACTCAAAATTTACCTTTACAGCACCTATAAGAGAATAGTGTATTTTCAAGCAAATACTAAATGCGAGAGTTAATAATGATTATACTAATTCATCAATAAAAATTTGAATTTCAGTATTATAACTCCCACCCTGAAGCTAATATATCAACAATATGAATTATTTTAATAGGAAGCTTATTCTTCTTAATATATGCTTCAAGATGCATTAAACACGATAGCTCTGTCCCAACAATATATTCAGCACCGGTGGCCATGGCATTATTAATTTTACGTTCAGCCATGGCAGAAGATATAGACTTATTTTTCACAGAGAAAGTACCACCAAAACCACAACAAACATCACTTTCATTCATCTCTACAACTTCAATATCCTTTACTTTACTAAGAAGCACCCTAACTTCATTCTTTAAACCATATTCACGAAGTGCAGAACAGCTATCATGAATAGTAACTTTATGGGGAAAACGCGCTCCTAAATTTGTGATTTTTAATTTATTAACCAGAAAATCAGATATCTCAAAAATATTTCCTTGAATATCCTTAAAAGAATTGTGTAGTGATGAATTATTAAAGAGCTTTGGATAGTGATTTTTTACCATGCTAATACAAGATGCACTAGGACCTACTATGGACCTTCCGGTACTAAAATCGTTGATAAACTTTTCACCAAGTTCTCTAGCTTCATCCCAATTTCCACTGTTAAATGCTAACTGTCCACAACATGTTTGCTGAGGATTGTAATGTACTTGAATATCTAATTTTTCGAGTACTTTTACCAAATTAAAACCAGTGTCAGGATACAACTGATCAATAAAACAAGGTATAAAAAGCTCTATTTCCATTTTCCTAATTTGTTTTGTATTTATAAGAAACCTCTGATAGATCCTTATTTGCTTTCACTATTTTACTTTTAAGCTCGGCTTTATATTTTTCTAGTTTCTTATATAATTCTTTATCTCCTGTTGCCATCATTTGACAAGCTAAAATGGCTGCATTCAATGCTCCATTAATAGCCACAGTAGCCACAGGAATACCGGGAGGCATTTGAACAATTGCTAATAAAGCATCCATTCCATCTAAACTAGCCTTTATAGGCACACCTATTACAGGTATAGGCGTCAAGGCAGCAATTACACCCGGCAAATGAGCAGCCATACCAGCACCTGCTATAATTACTTGAATCCCTCTATCTGCAGCCGATTTAGCAAAACTTTCGACCTCATCAGGAGTACGATGTGCCGATAGAGCATTCATTTCAAAAGGAATACCAAGTTCATCAAAAAAAATCGCAGCCTTCTCCATTACAGTTAAATCAGAAGTGCTACCCATTATAATACTAACTCGTGCTTTCATAATAGTATTTATATTTACAATATAGGAAGATTCATATCTAAAAAAATTTGCTTTTTTATTAAACCTTCGTTATTGTTACTTTTAAATATTTATTAATAATGACAACAAAAGTAAATAATTACTTAATGCCTTAAATCGATTTTTTTTAGAATTATTATTTAACTCTGATTATTCATAAATAATCCTAACAATTAAGTAAAACTTATAACCTTTCTATCCATTGCTTATTCATACAATTCACTTTGCTTTTAATATGAATAATACGGCTTAACATATATCGAAACGGAAAAATACTTTAAAATGAAGATTTCCAAATAAATTTAGCTCTTTAAAAATTGATTTATTGAATATTAGCACTTAAAAATATATGTATAAACTTCAACCATAAGTTAAATAACAGAGCCTACAAAAAACAATTCAAAGATAAAAACCTTATCACAATATCCAATAAACCAAAAAAGTCTATAAAATATCACTAAACCACCGCAAATTATACAACTGATTATCAATAATTTATAATAATCGGATGAATTAAAATATCAAACATAAAAAAAAAGTAGATTTTCGTTTGTAAAATAGAAAAAAGTTTTATCTTTGCAGCCCTGTATTTCAGGATCCTAGAATGCGGATGTGGCGTAATTGGTAGCCGCGCTAGACTTAGGATCTAGTGCCGAGAGGCGTGGGGGTTCGAGTCCCTTCATCCGCACTGATTGCACCTTAGGGTGCTTTTTTTTTATAGTAATTTTATTTAAATCTGTATCAATGAATATATCTCAAAAATCAACAGGCGAATTAACACTACAATTAAGCCTTAAAGTTACTGAAAATGATTATATTGACGAGGTTAAGAAATCATTAGATCAATATCGCAAACAAGCAAATATTCCCGGCTTCCGTCCCGGGAAAGTACCATTTGGAATGGTAAAGAAAATGTATGGTGAAGCTGTTACTGCTGATGTTGTTAGTAAAGTAATTGGTGACGAGCTTGATAAGTATTTAGCAGATCAAAAATTATCCATACTCGGACAACCTATGCCAGATACTGAAGCACAAAAGCCTATTGATTTTAAAAATGGAACTGAATTTGAATTTTTCTATAATATTGGTCTAAAACCGGAAATCAATATTGATTTTGACAATTCATTTGATATTAAGCTGAATAAAATTCTTTTTGAAGAAGAAGATGTAGATGAATATATCAATGATATGCGCACTAAATTAGGTACTCAGACCAATCCTGAAGTAGTTTCTGAAGGCGATGTAATTATGGGTAGCATTGTAGAGCTTGATGAGGAAGGAAATGAAAAAGCTGACGGTATCAAGAACGAAAAGGCTTCTTTAAGTGTTGATTTTATAAAACTTAAAACTATAAAATCAAAATTCATTGGTAAAAAAGTAGGTAGTAAGGTTAAATTTAACCCAACAAAAGCATTTAAAAATAATGTGGAAGTTGGCAGTTTATTAAACATTGGCAAAGAAAAAGCCACTGATCTAAAATCCGATTTTTCTTTCACTATTTCTGAAGTAAGTCATATTGAACCAGCAGAAATGAATGAAGAATTCTTCTCAAAAGTTTATGAAAATGCTTTTATTAAAACCGAAGAAGAACTAAGAGAAAGAGTTGCAAAAGATATTGAAGCTACTTATGAGGCAGAATCTGAACGTAAATTCTTTAATGATGTAGTAGAAGCTATTATTAAAAAAACAGACCTTCCTCTTCCTGATGATTTCCTTAAAGCATGGATTAAAGAAAATAATTTAAGAGAAGAAGAAGATAAGAGAATCGCTCCAGAGGAATTAGACGCTCAATACGATTCTTATCGCGATAGCCTTCGTTGGCAACTAATAGAGGAGTATCTTGTTGTAAATAATAATCTTATCGTTACCGAACAAGAATTGAAAGATAAAATCAAAGAAATTCTAGGGCTTCAAGCTTTCGGTGGGGATATGGAAGGTAATGAAGATATTCTTAACCAGGTTACAGAATCTGTAATGCAGAATAAAGACGAAGTAAAACGTGTTTCTGATCAAATCATCGAACAAAAACTTTCTAAATTCTTCAAAGAAAAATTAAATCCGGAAGAAGTTAATATGAAGTATAAAGATTTTGTAGAAACCCTCAAGAAAGAAGCAGAGGCTAAAAAATAATATTTTGTCTCCTAAGTTTTTATTAAACAACCGAAGTATAGGGTAAAAACACTACCTTTGCTTCGGTTATTTTTTTAAAAAATTAAAATATTGAATTATGGATTATAATGAATTTAGAAAATATGCTACTAAACATCAAGGAATAAGTAGTCTTAAACTTGATCAATATACATCAATTGCAAACAACTATATTTCGCCAACAATTATTGAAGAGCGACAATTAAACATTGCTACAATGGATGTATTTTCAAGATTAATGATGGATAGAATTATTTTTCTTGGTGTAGCAATAGACGATTACGTAGCAAATATTATACAAGCACAATTATTATTTTTGGAATCTGTAGATCCAAATAAAGACATTCAAATTTACCTCAATACTCCGGGAGGCTCTGTATATGCAGGTTTAGGAATATACGATACTATGCAATATATAAATCCGGATGTAGCAACAATATGTACCGGAATGGCAGCATCTATGGGCGCAGTTTTACTTTGCGCAGGAGCTAAAGGAAAAAGAACAGCACTACCACACTCCAGAGTACTAATACATCAGCCTATGGGAGGAGCATCCGGTCAGGCTTCTGATATAGAGATTACACACATAGAAATTCAAAAGCTCAAGAAAGAACTTTATGAAATTATTTCAAAACATTCTAAAAAAACATATAAGCAAATTTGGAAAGATGCTGATAGAGATTTTTGGATGACTTCTAAAGAAGCTAAAGAATATGGTATGATTGATGAAATTTTAGAGCGTAAATAATACAAATGGCAAAGAAAACAGAAGACAGATGTTCATTCTGCGGCAGAAGAAGAAGTGAAACAGAGATACTTATTAGCGGTATTGATGGATTAATCTGTGAACAATGCGTACAACAAGCACAAGAAATTGTTAAAGAAGAAGTTAAGAGCAAGAATAAACCTAATAAAACAGAGTTAAAATTAAAAAAACCAATAGAGATAAAGGCTCTTTTAGATGAATATGTTATTGGTCAAGATGAAGCTAAATCGGTGCTTTCAGTTGCCGTTTATAACCATTATAAAAGAATCAATTATAACCTTATCAACAAAACTGAAGATGATGTTGAAATTGAGAAATCTAATATCCTTTTGGTTGGTGAAACAGGAACCGGTAAAACATTAATGGCAAGAACAATTGCCCGCATGCTAGATGTTCCATTCTGCATTGCTGATGCTACAGTACTTACCGAAGCCGGTTATGTTGGAGAAGATGTGGAGAATGTATTGGTGAGATTATTACAAGCTGCTGACTATGATGTTGATGCTGCGGAAAAAGGTATTGTTTTTATTGATGAAATCGATAAGATTGCCCGTAAAAGCGATAACCCTTCTATAACTCGTGATGTTTCTGGTGAAGGCGTACAACAAGCTCTGTTGAAATTACTTGAAGGCTCTGTTGCTAATGTGCCGCCACAAGGTGGACGTAAGCATCCTGAACAAAAAATGATACAAGTAAATACTAAAAATATATTATTTATTTGTGGTGGTGCTTTTGATGGCGTTGATAAGAAAATTGCAAATAGACTGAATACTCATATTATTGGATATAATAAAAAAGGTATTGATAAAATTGACAATTCAAACCTTTTACAATATATTTCACCTCAAGATATTCGTAGTTACGGACTTATCCCTGAGATTGTTGGGCGTTTACCAATGCTTACTTATATGCATCCTCTAACTAAAGATACACTAAAACGTATTCTGGTTGAACCTAAAAATTCTCTATCAAAACAATTTCATAAATTATTTGAAATGGATGGAATTAACATTCAATTTACAGAAGAAGCATATGATTATATTGTAGATAAAGCAATAGAATTTAAACTTGGAGCTAGAGGATTAAGAACAATAGTTGAAGCAATACTCACTGAAGCAATGTTTACTCTTCCTTCTAAAACAAGAGTTAAAAAACTTATAGTAGATGGCAAATATGCTCGCACACAACTAGAAAAAACTAATCTTGCCAAACTACAAGCAATGTAAATTTTTGATTGAAAATAATATTTAAGCTTGTTTTTGGCACTATAATTGAACTATTTATGTTTTATTTATTATGTTGAAAACAAGCTTTTTTATTTGGATAATATTAATTACAACTAATATAACTACGTTTGCTCAATATGCCTTTGTAAATAACGCTGTTATAATTGATAATGATACCATTTCGAACATTAAACTCCCCACTTACTACGTTGTAAGCCCCCGAAAATTCAAATCAAAAAAACAAGCTATTAAATATACTCGATTAGTTCGATATGTAAAAAAAGTATATCCTTACGCAAAACTTGCCGGCCAAAAATTACAACAATATGATAGCCTATTAAGAGCAACACCCAACGAAAAAGATCGTCGTAAATTAATGAAAAAAGCTGAAAAAGAATTACGAAATGAATATGAAGGACAATTAGTAAAGCTCACTATAACTCAAGGAAAAATACTTGTAAAATTAATTGATAGAGAAACAAATCATTCTAGTTATGAACTACTTAAAGAGTTAAGGGGGAATATTAGCGCTGTATTATGGCAAGGTGTAGGAAGAATATTTGGATACAACCTGAAAATAAAATATGACCCTAATGGTGATGACCGCCAAATTGAACAAATCGTTAGACTTATTGAACTGGGAGCAGTATAAAGTTTAAGAAACGAGAAAATTCTTAATTCATTACTTTATGTGTTTTTTAATATTTGATTACCCCCTATTTCTTTCAGATACGAAAAATGTAATATAAAAAACAAAAATATATACCTAATTAAACTCAATATTAAATAAATTTGTTTAAAAAAAGTATAAAACAGCTCAAAAACATAACAACCTAATAATTTAAATACTCCTATTATATTCCTTGCTATTAATGTTATTAAAATAACTTTATTAAATAAAATTGTTATTTATTATTTTTTATTATATTTGTACACTGAATTAA
>JAMOQI010000073.1 GCA_027064095.1 Bacteroidales bacterium
CTCTTCTTCGCGTAAGAAATAAAAACCAATGCAGGCACAGCTGCATAAGCAATCAGCTGTATTAAATAACCGATTTGTACAAGAGTTTTATTTGCCATAAAATTGCTAAAAACAATGAGCGTACTATTTCCTAAAAAATAATTATCAAAACTTTCCATAGATATTTGCGTCCAATCTCCAAGGTGAAATAAGTTAAGATTTGGAGCTTCATAATAAAAATAGATTATATAAAAATAAGGAAGAATAATATGTAAAAACTCCATAAAAGGAGTAGTATAATTCTTTTGTAAATAGATTATTTGTATGCTAATAACCAACATTAAAAACCTTGCAATAATATTATTATAGGCAGCATCTATTGATGTATATTGATAAACTATTAGCAAAGTACTAATAAGAATATAAAGTATTAAACTAACATCTATTGCAAAAATATATTTATTAAGACCTTTTGAAAACATTGTATCTATATATTTAATTGTATCTATTTAATAGGCAACAAATATAAAATAATATTATAACTCCCATCCTATGCCAAAAGAATAAACGTAATCTTTAGAATCAACCCCTTCTGCAGGTTTATTATCACAATTATATTTTAAGCCTGCTTTAGCCCTGATTATTCACAAATAATCCTAACGGTTAAGTAAACCTGTGATAAAAACTTATATCTAACTGAAGTTAATAAATTTGGATAAATCCATAATTGTTTAAAGAATTCATTAAATTTGCACCTTAATTATTATGTAAGTAACAATGCTGAAAAGAACAAAATTAATAGCAGCCTTAATGCTACTATTAATTCCAAATATTTACTCCCAAAGCGATACAAATTCTATACAGATAGCTAAAGAAAGTGTATTTTGGATGCAAAATGGACAAGAGCAAAATTTGCGTAATTTTTTTACAAAAGAAGTTTCTTCTAAATTAGATTTAAAGACCATTAAATCTATTTGGTCACAACTTATCTCACAATATGGTGATTATAAAAGCACAGACACCGTTTACACCTCCGTTTATAAAGACAATGTAATTGTTACTAGCGTGCTGGATTTTAAAAACGGTAAATTAAATTACAACCTTACTTTTAATAAGGATAATAAAATAGCAGGTATATTTTTTAGACCTTATTCTGTTAAAAAGAAAGAGTTTGCAGCCGAAGAAACTATCGTTTTCAAAGAGAAAAAGCTAAACTTTGAAAATGAAAATATCAACTTTCCGGCAATGCTTTGTTTACCAAAAAACAATCTTAAAGCAATAATTGTTTTTGTACATGGTTCCGGACCTAACGATATGGACGAAACAATTGGGGCAAATAAGATTTTCAAACAATTGGCTCATGAATTAGCAAAATATGGAATTGGAAGCCTACGATATCATAAGCGATCATTCCTTATAAAACAAGGAGAAATAACAAAGAATTTTCCCTTGGACTTGCAACATATTGTAGTAACGGATGCCATTGCTGCCGTAAATTTTGTTTCTAATTTAGAAGAATGTCAATCATCTCCAATTTTTGTTGTAGGCCACAGTCTTGGTGCTTTTGCTGCTCCTATTATTGCAAAGCAAAATTCAAAAGTTAGGGGAATAGTACTAATGGCCGGCAATTCTCGCCCTTTAGAAGATCTTATAGTAGACCAATATAAATATCTTTATTCTAGAGGTGGTTTGTCAAAAGCAGAAAAAACTGAAATTAAAAAGATAAAAAAACAAGTCAAGAATGTGAAGACATTACGCAAAGACCTTGATAATAAAAAGATAAAAAAACTTCCGCTGGTTAATGATACCAATTTTTGGTTAAGTTTAAATTCATATAACCCTGTGGAAACTGCAAATTCATTATCAATTCCAATGCTAATTTTACATGGTAACAGAGATTATCAAGTACCTTTTGAAGATTTTAAAATCTGGAGAAATAAAACAAATAAACTCAGTGCAACATATTATAGAAATAAAAATGATAAAACCCCAATATATTATTCCCAAAAACCAGTTACGCTAATTTCATATTTTGGATTAAACCATTTATTTATTTTTGGCGAAGACAAATCATATCCGGAAGAATACAATCATCAAGGGAACGTAAGTAAACTAATGATATCTGATATGGCAAACTGGATAACTCAATATTCAACAAACAGTTATTAACATCTTAATGAATAGATTAATAAAATATACTATATATACAATTGCAATAAGTGTAATATTATTGGTTTCATGCCAAAAAAATCCTAACTGGAATACAAAAATATTAACGCCAATAATTCACACACGACTAGATGTAGGCGACATCTTTGGAGACACCAATGTTGTTGTAAATCCAAACCAAAGCTGGTCTGTTGTAGTACAGCAAAATATTAATATGCTTCAAAGTGGCAATGTAGTAAATCTTGACGACACTGTTTCTAAAGATATTTTTACACTCCCTTTTATGTTTACCATACCACCGGGACAAAAAGTAATAGAAAAACAGAATGTAACACCACTTAATTTCAATGGTATGGAGCTATTATTAGCTAGAGCATCAGTTGCTAAAATGAAATTTTATGTTACCAATACCATAAAACATAAGTTATTGGTAAAATACACTCTTCACAGTGCAAGTTTAAATGGTGTAGTCTACGAAGTGGAGGAAGATGTTCCGGCAGCAACCGATACTACAAATGCTTATGTTATAAAAACCATCGACTTAGATAAATACGATATTGATTTAACTGGTCCTAATAAAGATTCATACAATCAAATTTATGCAACAACTACAGTATGGGTACATCCTGATGGTGACACTGCTATTGTTACCCCAACAGATTCGGTTATAATAATTTCTACTTTCGATGAATTCCAGCCAGAATATGCAAGAGGATATATAGGGTCGCAAATTTTCAAGGAAAGAGGTTCAAGCTCCTTAAATGTATTCAACAATTTCAAAAGTGGTAGTTTCGATTTACAAAGTATAAAAACTGTTTTAGATATTGATAATTTTGTGGGTGCCGATATTAGTGTTATCATCAATGAATTTTCTACCAAAAAAAATAGTACATCAACAAAAGTTTCCCTCAATAATCCAATTATTGGTTCTGCTATAAATATGTCTAGAGCTGCCGAAAGTAATGACCCAAACTATCCTGTTTACCCACAGATTAAAACATACGATCTTAGCAATTCTAATGTTGACAACATGATAGAAATAATGCCCGATTCTTTAATCTATGATATTACGGCAGAATTAAATCCCCTTGGAAATGTTGGTGCAGGAACAGATTTCATATATTTTAATAAAAGATTAAGAGCAAAGCTTAATCTGGAAATCCCCCTTAATTTTAGCACCAATAATCTAATAATTGAAGACAATTCTAGTTTCGATTTTGATAATGACAATATAAATTCCGGAAGTATAAATATTTATATTGAAAATAAATTCCCATTCTCTGTAAATATTCAATTCTACCTTCTCGACGAGCAAAATAATATTTTCGATTCGCTATTGGTTAAAAACAATTTAATACCGTCTGGTATTATTAATGCTAACGGATTTGTAAGTGCTCCCACTTCTACAACTTTAGAAGTAAAACTTGACGATTATAGAATTAGCACTTTAAGAAGAAGCCATAGAATGCTCATAAGAGCAAATATTAATTCAGAACAAAATAAAACTTATAAGTTATACGAATACAATAATATGGACATTAAGATAGTGGGGGACTTATCGTATGGAATTTAAAAGATTTTTATTATTAATTATTATTATCTCGCTGTCTAATATTGTAATTGCACAAACTAAAGAAAATAAAGCCTTGCAATTGCGCTATGATATTTTTAAAGAGATAAATTTTTCCACAGAATATGATTTGGGCTCATACTTAAATAACACATTCTTAAAGAGTTATTACACCGGCAATTTTATCGACGAAGATTTAAAAAATACTAATTATGATAGGCTAAAATCAGAAAAAAATCCCTTTGGTATAAGTTCTATTACAAAGCTTCAATTTAGACAATTGCCGGAAACTATGCTTGGCAAACATAATATGGGTTATTCAGTGGTTTTTCAGTATAATTATTATCAAGAATTTGAGTTTACCAGCGATGCTTATAACTTAGCTCTCTATGGTAATAAATCTTATGCCGGCAAAAATGCCAATCTCAATAATATGAGAATTAACAATCAAAGTTTCTACCAAATAAAATCTGGTCTGTTTTTTCAAAATAGAGATAAATATAAAGAATATGGATTTCAAGTGGCATTAAATATTGGAAATCAATTCCATAATTATAGTAGTAACAATGCTATATTATATACCAATTCAATAGGCGAATATATAAATCTCAAGGGAGAATTTCAGAATCAGCAAACCTCATATTTGGAAAATAATAAAACTCAAGGTATAGGCGGAGGTATTGACCTATATTATCAAATAAATAAAAGAAATAGTTATTTTATCAGAGTTGAATTAAACAACTTAGGCTTTATTTATTGGGACAATAAATCTTCAAATTATAATAAAACAGAGAATCTGGAATTCAATGGAATAGAAGTTTCCAACATCTTCGAAATGCCAAGCCCATTACTATCAACTACAGCTAATGATTCAATAAAAAACTATATTGCTAGCAATAGTACTATTGGTAATATTACAACATTTACACCTTCCGATTTTAAGTTATCAGCACAATATTTTATAAAAGACAATATCAACATCTCTACTCTCTTTAACTATAGATTTTTCAGTGTATATAAACCATTTTACAAAATAAGTCTCAAGTATTATTTTTCTGATAAACTTTATTTAGGACCAAATATCAGTTATGGAGGATATACAAAATTTAATATTGGCATGGAATTTCAAACGGAAATAAGTCATAACTTTGTTTTAAATTTACAAACAAAATATCTAAGTGGTTTATTAATAAATCAATTTTCAGGAATCGGGGCTTTTCTCGGCATTAATTATAAATTATAATATTATGATAGGTAAATACTTAAATAAAATCAAACACTCAGAAAGCGGCAATTTCTTTTTACTTGCCGGTCCTTGTGTTATAGAAAACGAAACTATGGGTTTTGAAATAGCTGAGCGTATCATTAATATTACAGACCGCCTTCAGATACCTTTTGTATTCAAAGCTTCTTATCGCAAAGCCAACAGATCAAAATCATCTTCATTTACTGGAATTGGCAACGAGAAAGCCCTTAAAATACTAAAGAAAATTGGCAAAGATTTTAATATCCCTATTGTAACAGATATCCACACTCAAGCAGAAGCATATACAGCTGCAAAATACGTTGATGTACTTCAAATTCCTGCATTTCTATGTAGGCAAACGGACTTATTAATTGCTGCAGCTAAAACAGGTAAAGTCGTAAATGTAAAGAAAGGACAATTTATGAGCCCTGAATCAATGAAGCATGCTGTACATAAAATAAGGAATGCAGGTAATAATAATATTATTCTAACAGAACGTGGTAGCATGTTTGGATATCAAGACTTGGTTGTTGATTACAGAGGGATTCCAAGTATGCAAAAATTTGGCGCTCCGGTATGTCTGGACTGTACACATAGTTTGCAACAACCAAATCAAGAAGAAGGTATTACTGGAGGACGTCCAGACTTAATTCCCACCATTGCTAAAGCTGGAATTGCAGTTGGTGTTGATGGTTTGTTTATCGAAACTCATCCCAAACCGGAAATTGCAAAATCTGATGGAGCAAATATGCTACCATTAGATAAACTCGAATCATTATTAACGGATCTTGTTAAAATTAGAAAAGCCATCAAAAAATGAAATTAAGCTTTATTGCCTTTTTATTATTATTTACTTATAATTTAAAATCCCAAGATGGTACTTTTATTAAAGTATTTAGTGGCAACTCTTATGAAGAAGGTATTAAAACATTTCGATTGCCAAACAAAACTTATAGAATCGTTGGCAATACCGGAACTTATGGCTGGGGACAGAAGAATATTTGGCTAATAGCTTTAGACAGCATCGGTAATTTTATGTGGCATAAAACATACGGTGAGGGGGGGCTTGATTTTGCTCAAGATGCACAAATGGATTCTAAAGGAAATATCTACATTATCGGTAGCAGTACATCTCAGTCTCAAAACTCTTATCAAATGCTCCTAATAGGTATTGACACCAATGGAAATTATTTTACATATAATTATTACGGAGGTTCTAACTGGGATTTTGGCAACGGCATTCAAATAGTAGATGATAGCTTATTAATGCTCGCCGGTGAAACTTATAGTTATACTAATGGACAAAGTAACGCATGGCTTATTCAGACAAATACTCACGGGCAACAAATCTGGTCCTCTAATGTTGGTGGCGACAATAAAGAATCATTTAATGCAGTCAAAAAAATGTATAATGGTGATTTCATTTGCGCAGGTTTTACTAGTAGTTTTGGTAACAACTCTAGAAATCCTATGCTTTATAAGTGCAATGCAAATGGCGATAGTATTTGGATGAAACACTATAACGATTCTACCGATGGAGAATTTTACGATCTTATTTTCAATACCGACACAAATATTATTGCTGTAGGTTATCAAAAAGACACCACAAATTCGTATCAGGATTTATCCCTAATGAATATTGATACAAATGGCCAGTTAATATGGAAAAGAAATTCTCTATTGCATCATAACAATGCTAATTATCGTGCTATTGTAAATGAAGGAGAAAGATATATTGTTACAGGAATGAGTGAAAAATATAGCTCATGGGGGAGTAACATCTACGGTAGTAGATTAGAGAATGGAGGTTGGTGGAACTCTACTTTTATATTTGGTTCTACAAAAGAAGATTATAGTAATTCAATTGTTAGAGACACTTCCAACAATCAATTACACTATCTTGTCACAGGTACAACCCGAAGCTATGGTTTAAATTTTTCAGGGGCTATATTTATAAGAATGGATTCCAGTTTTAATGCTGATACAACGACATCTGTTTTTATTCCATCAACAATTTTCCCCAAAAAATATTCACCTGAATTAACAATAAAAATATTTCCAAACCCAACATCAGATTTTGCTAATATTTTATTACCAAATAATAATTCTAAAAATCCTTATCATCTATTTGTTTATAATTCAATTGGCCAACTTATTTTTGAAATAACATTAAAAAAGGGGCAAAAACAAGTTAAATTAGATGTTAAAAACTGGCCTAAATCAAATTATTATATTAGATTAGATAACCATACAATAAAATATAGTTCTGTTTTTATTAGAAAATAATCTCATTTATCTAATTAGTTGTCAATTAATTATTATCAACACAAAAAATGATAAATATCATATTTATTTAGAATGAGTATAAATTAGGCGTAATTAAGTGATGAATTACTGAAATATCGATTTTTAATATATATTTGTGCTTCATAATCACAGGGAATAAATATAATAGGTTATATGTCAGCAATTTTTGTTTTAATAATAGTTAGTCTTATAGTTGCTATAGGTTTTCTTATCGCATTTTTATGGGCAGTAAAAGACAATCAATACGAAGACAGCTATACCCCTTCTGTCAGAATTTTATTTGACGATGCAAAACCGGAAACAGTTACAAAATCTGCTGCTATTAATAATAAGGGAGAAATTACAAGTAATAAAGAAGGAACTACAAGTGATAATTAATTAAATATTTAAACTAAATTTTATTTTTATGGAACAACAAACTTTTTACTATGACAACAAAATTGTAAGGATGTTTGGAGGGGCAACCATTCTTTGGGGTATTGTTGGAGTATTAGTTGGATTGACCATTGCAACGCAATTGGCTTTTCCGGATGCTAATTTCAGCTTACCATGGCTAACGTTTGGTCGTTTACGCCCTTTACATACCAATGCAATTATATTTGCTTTCGTAGGTAATGGTATTTTCACCGCTGCATACTATAGCATGCAACGTCTATTAAAAACAAGAATGTATAGCGACCTCTTAGGGCGTTTTCATTTTTGGGGCTGGCAATTAATTATTGTTGCCGCTGCAATTACTCTTCCTTTAGGCTTTTCTGAAGCAAAGGAATATGCAGAATTAGAATGGCCTATTGACATTGCTGTTGTAATTGTTTGGATAGCATTTGGATGGAATATGTTAGGTACAATTGCTATTAGAAGAACACGCCACATCTATGTTGCAATTTGGTTCTTTATTTCAACTTTCATTACTATTGCGGTATTATATTTAGTTAATAATCTTTCTCTACCTGTTTCTCTATGGAAATCTTACTCCGTATATGCAGGTGTTCAAGACGGTTTAGTTCAATGGTGGTATGGTCATAATGCTGTTGCATTCTTTCTTACTACTCCTATGTTAGGTTTGATGTATTATTTCTTACCTAAAGCGGCAAACCGTCCTGTTTATTCTTATAAATTATCTATCATTCACTTCTGGGCACTGATATTCTTATATATATGGGCAGGACCTCACCATTTACTTTACCAAGCTCTTCCAGGTTGGGCACAAAGTATGGGAGTTGTTTTCTCAGTTATGTTGTTAATGCCTTCGTGGGGTGGTATGGTAAACGGATTGCTTACACTTCGTGGTGCTTGGGATAGAGTTCGTGATAGTGCAGTATTAAAATTCTTTGTTGTTGGTGTTACTGCTTATGGTATGTCAACATTTGAAGGTCCGTTGCTTTCAATAAAATCTGTAAACGCCATTAGTCACTTTACTGACTGGACCATTGCTCACGTTCACATTGGTGGAATGGGATGGAATGGATTTATGATATTCGGTATGATTTACTGGTTGTGGCCTCGTATCTTTGATACAAAACTAAAATCAGAAAAATTAGCAAATGCTCACTTTTGGATTGGTACTTTAGGAATTATTTTCTATGCTGTTCCTTTATACTGGGCAGCTATTACTCAAGCTTTAATGTGGAAAGAATTTACTCCCGAAGGATTCTTAGCTTATCCTAACTTTATGGAAACTGTAACTCAAATTCTTCCAATGTATTACTTACGTATCGTTGGTGGTTCTTTATACATAATTGGTTTCTTGATGTTTATATATAATATTATTGCAACAGCACGTTCTGGTAAATTAATTGCAAATGAAGAAGCTTCTGCTCCTGCATTAGAGAAAATGTCTAAAAAACGCCAAGCTGGAGAAACTCCTCACCGTTGGGTTGAGAGAAGATGGGTGCCTTTTACTATTTGGGCTTTTATAGCTATCATTATTGGATCTATAATAGAAATCGTTCCTATGCTTATGGTAAAATCTAATGTGCCTACTATTTCCAGTGTTACTCCATATACTCCACTTGAATTAGCAGGTAGAGATATATATGTTCGTGAGGGTTGTTATACTTGTCACTCTCAGCAAATTCGTCCTTTCCGTTCTGAAACAGAACGTTATGGAGAATACTCAAAAGCTGGCGAGTTTGTATACGACCATCCATATCAGTGGGGGTCTCGGAGAATGGGACCAGATTTGGCTCGTGAAGGTGTTAAAGGTGGAAAAATATACAAATCAAATGCTTGGCATTATAACCATATGTTACGTCCTCAAGACGTAAATCCTGAATCAGTTATGCCTCCTTATCCTTGGCTAATATCTGATGATTTGGATATGGATATTATACCGGCAAAGATTAGAGCTATGCAATCTTTAGGCGTTCCTTATCCTGATGGTTACGACCAAAAAGCTATTAATGAAGCATCTATTCAAGCAAAAGCTTTGGCTGCTGATTTAGCTAATAATAATATCAAGGTTGAATATAATAAAGAGATTATAGCAATGATTGCTTATCTTCAAAGACTTGGAGTAGATATTACTAAAGGTAAAACTGCTAGTAGATAAATTAACTTAGGGAGGCTTTCATTAGTCTCCCTTCTTAAAAATTTTTACAAATGAAATTAGCAATACATTATTTAAATAAAGTTGGATTTGCAGGAGACACACAGTCAATTGTATCTTTGGTTTTCTTTCTTTTATTTACATTTATACTCTTCATTATTATTAAAGGAAACAAAAAAGAGTACGAATCATTTGGTAATTTACCATTAGATGATGCTAATTCAGATAATTTTAATTCACAAGAAAAAACACAATAATTATGGCAACTGAAGAAAAATATGATCAGGAAACTATCAACAGTAAACTGATGATAGACCATGACTATGATGGAATTAAAGAACTTGATAATCCACCACCACCATGGTTAATGTTAATTTTTTACGGAACAATAATTTGGTCTGTATTCTATCTTTTCTACTATCATGTATTCGATGGACCTACACAAGAGGATGAGTATAATACAGAGATGGCAGAAGCAAAGGCAAATATGCCTAAAAACGTTTTTGATGAAAACAATATTGTTTTATTATCTGACGCTGCAAGTTTAGCAGAAGGAGAAAAGTTATTTGCTTCAAAAGCATGTGATGCTTGTCATGGAGCAACTAATATTGGCCCTAATTTAACAGATGAATATTGGATTCATGGTAACAAAGTAGGTGAAGTATTTAAAGTGATTAAATATGGTGTAGCCGAAAAAGGTATGACTCCTTTTAAAGGTCAAATGACCGATAAACAAATACAACAAGTAACAAGCTATATTCTTGTTAAAATGAAAGGTGCAGCCACTGCTAACACTAAAGGTCCTCAAGGAGATAAATACGAATAAATATAATAATTGAAAACCAATATTATTATCGAACCTAAAATCAGCTTTCTTCTTGAGGGCTGATTTTGTATTTTTTTTACAATGGAAAATAAGAATCTAGAAGAAATAAAGAGACAAAGAGAACATGTAGCTCATGATCCTAATTATAGTGATATCTCATATAGAGATAGAATATCAACAGTTACTACCGATGGTAAAAGAAATTATATAAAACCGCGCATCCCGAAGGGTAAATTCACGTTTTGGAGAAATATAGTAGGAGTAATCATTTTATTTTTGTTTATTGCTTTTCCATTGATAAAAATTAATGGCGATCCCATAATGTTAATAAATTTGATTGACCGTAAATTTATAATTTTTGGTATTATTTTCTGGCCTCAAGACACATTTATTTTACTCTTAATGATGTTATCATTTTTGGTATTCATTATTTTATTTACGGTTACCTATGGTCGTATCTTTTGTGGATGGCTTTGTCCACAAACTATTTTCCTCGAAATTGTTTTCCGTAGAATAGAATTCTGGTTTGAAGGAAGCCCTGCTAAACAAAGGAAACTAGACAACCAAAAATGGAATGTAGAAAAAATTCTTAAACGAGGCTCTAAATGGGTTGTTTTCTACATTCTATCGTTTATTTTTGTCAATGTAATACTATGGTATTTTATGTCATTCGACAAATGGCTTAGATATGCAGGCGAAATGGACAAGCATATTGCAGGTATAATTGTAATCTTTGTTTTCACAAGTGTTTTCTTTGGAATTTATACATGGTTTAGAGAGCAAATTTGTCTTATCGTTTGTCCTTATGGTCGTATGCAAGGAGTACTTATTGACCCTTCAACTATTGTTGTTTCCTACGACTATTTACGCGGTGAACCACGTGGACACCAAAAGAAAGGAAGCACAAAAGAAACTACAGGTCTGGGAGATTGTATCGACTGTCATGCTTGTGTTGATGTTTGCCCAACAGGTATTGATATTAGAAATGGTACTCAGTTAGAATGTGTTAATTGTACTGCTTGTATTGATGCATGTGATAATGTAATGAAAAATGTTGATAAACCTAAGGGTTTGATTAGATACGCTTCTGAAAAAGAAATATCTACCGGCCAAAAAGTGGGAATATCTCCTAGAATTATTGCCTATTCTATTGTATTAATTGGATTATTAACTTTCTTTATAGCTATGCTATTTACTCGTACAGATGTTGAAGCTGTTATACTTAGAACACCCGGTGTACTATACCAAGAAGCTGGCCCTGATAGTATTTCAAATTTATATAACATTAAAGCTGTTAATAAAACCAGAGAAGAAAAAACTATTAGTGTTGCTATTTCAGAAATACCTGGTGATGTTAAGATAATAGGTGGAGATATTGTTATTCCACCTAAAGGCAAAAAAGAATCCGTTTTATTTGTTAAAATAGCCAAAAAGGATATCAAAAAGTCTCACTTTAAATATAAACTAGATATAATTATTGATGGAGAAGCTGCTGATAAAAGTAAAGTAACTTTTATTGCACCCAATAAATAATTAATAGTTGTTAAAATATTGTTAAATTTGTGCCGAATTTATAATATCTTATTTTGAAGATAAATTCGGCACTTTTACTAAATACATAAGTTTATGAAATTTTCATGGGGCCATGGAATATTGTTATTGTTGGCAGTTTTCCTTATTGGTATGATAACATTAGTTGTAATAACTTCTTCTCAAGAATTAAATCTCGTTACTGAAGATTATTACCCAAAGGGAATTAATTATCAACAACAAATAGATAAAGAAGCCCGAACTGCCAAGTTGGATAAGGTTATAGAATTTAATCAGACTGCAAATAACATTGTTCTTAAATTTCCAAATCTAGATTCTATTACCAACGTAAGTGGAAATATTCATTTATTTTATCCTAGAAGCTATCGTTTTGATAAAAAATATGAGATAAATTTAAATGATAGCCTTTACCAGATAATATCTAAGGATAGTATAATGACTGGCAGATGTATTATCAAGATAAGTTGGACCGTAGATAGCATAGATTACTATCAAGAAAAGACCTTAATGTTGAGGTAATAATAAATATTTTTCACATAATGAATATCGTTTATACTGCATTAATTTTAGGATTATTAACTGGTTTTCACTGTATTGGAATGTGTGGTCCAATAGCAATTGCACTACCATTAAATAAGAAATCTTGGGCAACAAGAGTTATCTCCGCTTTGTGGTATAATATTGGAAGAACAACCACTTATGCATTACTTGGAGTTTTATTTGGGATTTTAGGAGAGGGTTTTTCTTTTGCTGGTTTCCAAAGGTGGATATCTATTATTATGGGAACTTTTATGATAGCGTCAGTTTTATTTCCAAAGATTAATCATGTACTTTATAAAGGCACCGGTGACTCTAAACTGATGAACGGGATAAAAAAACAACTGGCAAAATATTTTCAACAAGCAAGTTATAAATCATTATTTATTACCGGTTTATTAAATGGACTTTTACCCTGTGGAATGGTTTATATGGCTTTAGCAGGAGCAATTGGTGTAGGCAGTTTATCAGGAGCAGTAATCTTTATGATAATGTTTGGTCTTGGAACAATTCCTATGATGTTTCTTCTATCAATGATAGGTAATTTTGCTACCCTAAAACTAAAAAGAGCTATCAATAAAATAATACCTTTTGTTGTTATAATTGTTGGTGTGCTTTTCATTTTGCGTGGACTAAATCTTGGTATTAAATATATTAGTCCTCCTGCAAAAAAGTTAGAACTACGCAAAGATATGAAAATGAAAAATAATGCTGATACATTAACAATGAATTCTAAAATGATGAATAAGAATACAATATAGATTGCTAATTTTTATTCTATTATTCATATAATCAATCATTTCTTAATTTACCTTTGCATTCATTGATGTAATAATGAATTGTCAATAATTATATGCACAAACCAATATGAGAAAGAAAGAACGGTTCGAAAAGTTTATAAAATATTTTTCTGCAAATCAGCCAATAGCAGAAACAGAATTAAATTTCAAAAACACCTACCAACTTGCTGTTGCCGTAATACTATCTGCTCAGTGTACAGATAAACGTGTAAATATAATTACCCCTCCATTTTTCAAAGTTTTTCCGGAACCTAAACACCTTGCTGATGCCTCTGTTGAAGAAGTATTTGAATTTGTTAAGACCTGTTCTTATCCAAACAATAAAGCAAAAAATTTGGTAGGAATGGCAAAAACACTTCTGGCAGAATTTGATGGTATTTTCCCGGAAGATATTAACGAACTTCAAAAATTACCAGGAGTAGGACGAAAAACTGCTAACGTTATAGCTTCCGTGGCTTTTAACAAACCAGCTATGGCTGTTGACACTCATGTTTTTAGAGTCTCCGAAAGAATTGGTTTGACAACAAATGCAAAAAATCCTCTCGACTCCGAAAAACAATTAGTAAAATATTTTCCTGATGAGATAATTCCTACAGCACATCATTGGTTGATATTACATGGACGGTATATTTGTCTGGCTAGAAAGCCAAAATGCGAAAAATGTCCAATTACTGAAATCTGTAGATATTATAATAAAAAAAAGAATTAGAAATTTAAGAAAATCTCCATTTAAAAATAGTAATCTATGTAAAATAAAATACCTATGAAATATTTAATCACATTTATTGTATCAGGATTGTTTATGGTATCTATTCCAATGCAAACAAACAGTAATTATATTAAAGAAATAAAAAACTGGCAAACAAATTTGAATGCTGAATTTGCAAATCCCAAAGAAAGCCCTCTCACTGATGAAGATAGAGCAAATTTTACCGGTTTAGATTTTTATCCAATAGATTCTTCCTATAGAGTAAAAGCTAAGTTTAAATTAGACTTACAAAAGCGTAAATTTGGAATGAAAACAACCACTAGCCGATTGCCGGTATATGTTAAATATGGAATTGCAAGTTTTAAATTGCACAATCAACAATTCAATATAAATGTTTACCAAAATGTTGAATTATCTAAAAGAGAGGAATATAAAGATTATCTTTTTATTCTTTTTACTGATAAAACAAGTGGTGTTACATCTTATGCAGGAGGCAGATATATTGATACACGGATTCCAAAAAAAGGTGAAGATTTTATTATCGATTTCAATAAAGCATACAATCCATATTGTGCATACAATCATAAGTATTCTTGTCCTATTCCTCCTGAGGAAGACTATTTTGATATAGAAATTAAAGCCGGAGTTAAAAAGTGGCATTAACCCGCATTATTCATACAAAAGCAAAGCAAATTATATGAAAAACAATGAATAGCGAGGTACAATGCGGGAAAAACCATCCCGAAACAAATTCGCGACAGGCTAATTTAAAAAAACTCAAATTTGAGTATTTAAATTCAATAAAAAATAAAAGCCTAAATTTGTAATATTATACATAAATAAATGATACATAAATAAATGCAGAAATTTAAAACCACAATCCTAGTTATTTTTATAATATTCTATGGTATTATTTGCTCCTTTCTAGCATATTTTCACATTACTGTAGATCAAGGACACCCTAGTATTAATGTAGCTACACTAGAAAATCAAGAGAGAATTGAAATTGCCAAAGACTATTATCATTTTAATAATAATTGGCTTCGTAAAAACAAATGGGGACTATGGGAAATGTATCTTGAAGGAAACGGATATGAACGAGGTCTAGCTCATGGTAAGCTAACGAAAGAATTAATAGAATTTCAGGAACAAGTTTTCGTTGATAAGATAAATCAGCTGATACCATCACCATCTTACATTCGTCTGCTACGCAATATTATTGCTTGGTTTAATCGTGATATAGAGACCTATATTCCCCAAGAATATAAAGATGAGATTTATGGAATTTCCAAATCGTGTAATTCACGATTCAATTATATAGGCCCCGCATACCGTCGTATTCTCAATTATCACGGAGCCCACGATATTGGTCATGCCCTTCAAAATTTAGCATTAGTAGGATGCACTTCTTTTGCAGTAAATCAGAATGATAGTAATAATGATTTAGTTTTAGGAAGGAATTTTGATTTTTATGTTAGTGATGATTTCGCTAAAAATGTAATAGTTGCACATATTAATCCTTCTACCGGTTATTCATTCACTTATATCACATGGGCAAGTTTTATTGGTGTAGCTTCGGGGATAAACGAAAAAGGACTTACTGTAACAATAAATGCTGCAAAATCAGTATATCCTACCGAATCTGCCATGCCAATTTCACTTCTTGCCAGAGAAATACTTCAATATGCAAGCAATATAGATGAAGCTATTGCTATTGCTCACAAAAGGAAATTATTTGTATCGGAATCAATTCATATTGGTTCAGCAAAAGATAATACCTCTGCAATTATCGAAAAAACACCAGACACATTAGATGTCTTTAAAAATAACAAAACATATTTAGTATGTACAAACCACTTTCAAGGACAATTGCTAGGGAATACTAAACTAAACAAGGAAGATATGGCTGAATCGCCTTCCGTTTATCGTCAAAAACGCTGCGAGGAATTAATAAAAAACAGACCTAAGCCAAGCATTATTCAAATTGCAGAAATCCTTAGAGACCGCAAAGGCATTAATAATAAAATTATTGGAAATGGAAATGAGAAAGCAATGAATCAGCTTATCTCTCACCATAGTATAATATTCAATCCGGCAAAACAATTATTGTGGATAAGTACCCATCCATATCAATTAGGGGAATATTTAGCCTATTCTAATTTAGATTTTAAACCCTATGAAAGTATAAAAAATTATAGTTTGGAAATTGACAGCTTAATAATTCCTGCGGACTCCTTTCTTTACAGTCAAGAATATAAGAACTATAAAGTTTTTAAAGAAAATAAGTCTAAATTACAAACGACTCTTTTTAAAGGAATAAACATTGATAAATTTGATAAATTTGCAAATGAAATAATTAATAATAACCCCAATTATTATTATGGCTATATGATTATTGGTGATTATTATTATGAACATGAGAATATGGAAAAGGCTAAAGAATTCTATAAGAAAAGTTTAAAATTAGAAATAGAACATAGGAGTTCGATAATTAAGATGAAGAAAAGAATTCAAGAAATTACAAATGCAAACAAAGGCTAAAATACCAGAAATAGAACTCAAATCGAGGGAAGAAATTCGTTCTTACCAAAATGAGCAACTTATTGATTTATTGAAATATGTAAGCAAACACAGTAAATTTTATCAGGAACTATTTAATAATCATAATATTGATATAGAAAAAATACGTAGTATTGATGATTTACAGAAAATACCCGTAACCACTAAAAATGATTTACAAAAACAAGGAGAAGATTTTCTATGTGTAACGAAAGATAAAATAATTGATTATGTAACAACTTCCGGAACTTTAGGTGATCCTGTAAGTTTTCCTATGAGTTCTAAAGATTTAGATAGACTAACATATAATGAGTATATTTCTTTTGCCTGTGCCCATACCGATGCCAATGATATTTACCAAATGATGCTAACACTCGATAAAAGATTTATGGCAGGCATGGCCTATTATCTTGGATTAAAAGAACATGGAGCCGGGATAATTCGTAATGGACCAGGTAGTGCAAAGCTACAGTTTGATAGCATAAAACGTTTTAAACCAACAGCATTAGTCACTGTCCCATCATTTATTCCTAAGTTAATTGAATATGCCGAAAATAATAATATCGACCTTAATAGCACTAGTGTCAAAAAGGCTGTTTGCATTGGAGAACCAATTAGAAATGTAGACTTTAGCCTAAATACTTTGGGTAAGAAGATAAAAGAGAAATGGGATATTAAACTGTATTCCACCTATGCTTCCACAGAAATGGGAACAGCATTTACAGAATGTGAAATGGGCAAAGGAGGACACCATCACCCCGAATTATTAATTGTTGAATTCCTTGATGAGAATAATAATCCTGTAGCTCCAAATGAAGCCGGAGAAGTTACAATCACAACCTTGGGAGTAGAAGCTATGCCCCTATTGCGATTCAAAACAGGCGATATATGCTATCATTATGATGAGAAATGTGAATGCGGAAGAAACACCCTACGCCTCGGCCCTGTAATTGGAAGACGTCAGCAGATGCTTAAATTTAAAGGCACCTCTCTTTATCCTCCAGCTATTTACGATGTACTAAACGAAATTGATGAAGTAGAAAACTATATTGTGGAAGTTACAACAGGAGAGCTGGGGACCGATGATATAAAAGTTATAGTAGGAAGTAAAACAAATTCTGATAATTTTATAAAAAAACTTAAGGAATCATTTAAAGTAAAACTACGAGTAACTCCTCAAATAGAAATTGGTAACCCTAAAGAAATTCACCAACAACTTTTCGCAAATGAAAGTCGTAAGCCTATGATTTTTAGAGATTTGAGATAAGTGATAATCTTCTAAGTTATAAAGATAAACATAGATAGATTTTAAAATAAAATAGGTTTTTCATCAAATCAAATATCAAATCAATCCCACTTTTTCCATATCTTTGCCTTATAAAGTATAACGAAAATGATTCCAAAACAAACTGTACAGGAAATACTTGATGCCGCTCGTGTTGAAGAGGTAGTAGGAGAGTTTGTTCACCTTAAAAAGCGAGGTGTCAACCAAATTGGATTATGTCCTTTCCACAATGAGAAAACTCCTTCCTTTACAGTTTCACCAGCGAAAGGAATTTTTAAATGCTTTGGTTGTGGCGAAGCTGGTTCTTCAGTAGATTTTATAATGAAGCATGAGCATTATACTTTTCCCCAAGCATTGAAATGGTTGGCTCAAAAATATAATATTGAGGTGGAGGAAGAAGAACAAACTCCAGAACAAATTCTTGCCGAAAACGAACGCGAAGGTTTATTTGCCGTTACCCAATTTGCAGCCAAATTTTTTGAAGACACTCTTCATAATACTGAAAAAGGAAAAGCTATCGGCAAGAGCTATTTCAACGAAAGAGGTTTTGCTGAACATATTATTTCAAAATTTCAACTTGGCTACTCTCCCGACGAATGGGACGGACTTAGTAAAGCTGCAATAACTGCCGGATACACTCAGGAATATCTTGTAAAAGCAGGCCTTGCAATAAAAAAAGACAACGGAAAAATCTATGACCGTTTTCGCAATAGAGTAATTTTCCCTATTCATAATGCCTCTGGCAGAGTAATTGGTTTTGGTGGTAGAATATTAGTTAATGATAAAAAACAAGCCAAATATGTAAACTCTCCTGAATCTATTATTTACAATAAAAGTAATGTTCTTTTTGGACTTTTTACAGGAAAAGCTGAAATAATAAAAAAAGACAACTGCCTTTTAGTAGAAGGATATACAGATGTAATTTCTCTTTTTCAATCTGGAATAGAAAACGTGGTTAGCTCTTCTGGCACCTCACTTACAATAGGACAAATAAAACTTATAAAACGATATACAAATAATATCACTATCCTCTATGATGGCGATGCTGCCGGCATAAAAGCTTCATTTAGGGGTATTGATATGATAGTTGAAGAGGGATTAAATGTTCGAGTGGTTTTATTTCCTGATGGTGAAGATCCTGATTCATATGCCAGAACACATAGTGCTGATGAATTAAAAAGTTTTTTAGAGAATAATTCTCAAGATTTTATTCATTTTAAAGCTGATTTACTTAGTAATGAAGCAGGAAATGACCCGGTAAAAAAAGCTGGAGTTGTAAGAGAAATTGTTCAAACTATCGCCTTAGTAACAGAGCAACTTAATAGAGTATATTTAATTAGAGAGACATCCGAACTCCTTGATATAAAAGAAGATATCCTCACAAACGAGGTTGCTAAAGCACGAAGAAAGAAGTACTACAAAGACAATAAGGAAGAATATATTCCTACTCCTGCCGTAACTCCGGCTGAAACACAGATTATTACAGCTAATGAAGGTGATATCTCTCAGGAAAAAGAAATAATTCGGCTATTGCTAAATTATGCTAATCTTGATTTTAATCCCTTTGATGCTAAAATTCTAGAAAAGAAAATCAAAGAAAACTCTCAAGAAGAGGGTAATAAAGAAAATAATGAAGACGAAATTATAAAAGTTGGTGTTTTTATTCTTGATGAATTAATTTATGATGATATTAAATTTGATGATACTGTTCTACAAAAAATATACAAAGAATATGTACAAGCTTTTCATGAAGAGACATTACTCTCTGAGAAATTCTTTATTAATCATCCCGATGAACAAATACGCCAAACAGCAGTAGATTTATTAACCCAGCAATATTCTTTAAGTCCGCTTTGGATAAAGGACCATCATATCTCTACAACTACCGAAACAGATAACGAAGTGATAGCAAGAGCTTGTATTAGTGGAGTTTATTCACTAAAATCAAGAAAACTAAAGAAAGCAAAACAGGAGCTTCTTGAGAAAACAAAGGAAATCACTGATAAAAATGAACTTGCCAATAACCTACTGGAATGCAAAGAGATAGACAAATTATTAAACGAACTAAATTCAAAACTTGGAAGAATAGTTTATGAATAAATTACATCTCTTAATAATACTCTTTTTTGCTATAACAAATTCACAATCCGGTATAAAGAATTTCTAATTACATTTGCAGCCCAAAATTAATCACAATTATTTATGACATCAGCTAAAGATATAGAGATAATGTCACCAGTAGGCTCTTATGAGATGCTTATGGGAGCAATACAAGGTGGAGCAAATTCTGTTTACTTCGGGATAGAGAATTTGAATATGCGTTCAAAATCCTCAAAGAATTTTACTATAAAAGACTTGCAGAAGATAGTAGAAATTGCCAGTGAACATAATGTAAAAACATATATTACACTAAATACTGTTATCTATGATAAGGAGTTAGAAAAGATGCGTGAGATAGTAGATGCAGCAAAGAAATATGGTGTTACTGCAATTATTGCATCTGATGTAGCAGTAATACAATATGCTTATTCTAAAGGTGTTGAGGTGCATATTTCCACGCAAAGTAATGTTACCAATATTGAGGCTGTTAAATTTTATGCTCATTTTGCTGATGTAATGGTAACTGCCCGTGAGCTAAATCTTACACAAGTAAAGGAAATAACAGAAACTATAGAAAGAGAACAAATTAAAGGTCCAAGTGGCAGATTAGTAGAGATAGAGATTTTCGCACATGGTGCTTTGTGCATGGCAGTATCAGGAAAATGTTATATGAGCCTCGATACACTAAATTCATCTGCAAATAGAGGCGCTTGTTTGCAACCTTGCCGTAGAAAATATGATGTAAAAGACAAAGAAAGTGACATAAAATTCGAAATTGATCAAGAATATATTATGTCGCCGGAAGATTTAAAAACAGTAGATTTTGTTGATAAAATGCTTTACGCAGGAGTGAGAGTCTTAAAAATTGAAGGCAGAGGTAGAAATCCTGAATATGTTAAAATAGTTACCCAAGTATATCGTGAAGCCGTAAATGCATATTTTGCCGGAGAATTTACTAAAGAAAATATTGCAAAATGGAATGCTAGACTGGCAAGTGTTTACAATAGAGGTTTTTGGGACGGTTATTATTTAGGAAGAAAAACCGGTGAATGGACAAAAGTTTATGGTTCACAAGCAACACAGAAAAAAGTTTATATCGGTAAAATTACTAACTATTTTGGAAAACTTGGTGTTGCCGAAATTCAATTAGAAGCTCATAATTTAAAAGTTGGAGACAAATACTATATCCAAGGTGAAACTACAGGAGTATTAGAAGGTGAAGTTAAGGAAATGCGTTTAGACTTAGAACCTGTTCAAGAAGTTAAAAAAGGTGATTTATTCTCAATTAAAACAGATGAATTGGTTCGACGCAACGACAAACTTTATAGAATTGATATTGTTGAAGAGATGATTTTGTAAGACAAAGTAAATTTAATAATACTTTTTAATAAGTAGAAAAATATAGCTTGTTGTCTCTATTTCAACTCTACAAAAATAGGACAATGGTCAGACTGATAAGTATCAGCTTGAATAAATGCATTTGATATTTTATCTTCAATATTATCACTAACCATATGATAATCTATACGCCAGCCCTTATTATTAGCCCTTGCATTAGCACGATAAGACCACCAACTATAGTTATGTGGTTCTTTATTGACATATCTAAATGAATCTATAAACCCATGAGCAAGAAAATTACTCATCCATTCTCTTTCCTCAGGCAAAAAGCCGGAACTTTTTGCATTACGAACAGGGTCGTGAATATCAATAGCCTGATGACAAATATTATAATCTCCACTTAATACTAGCTGTAGCCTTTCTTTACGCAATTCTAAAATATAATTCCGGTAATCCTCAAGCCATAGCATTTTAAACTCTTGGCGTACATCTCCAGACGAGCCGGAAGGATGATAAACACTGACAACACTCAAAGGACCAAAATCAGCTCTGATAAATCTACCTTCGTTATCATATTTCTCAATCCCCATTCCTTTTACGACTTTATCAGGCTCAATTTTACTAAGAATAGCAACACCGCTATAACCTTTCTTTTTAGCAGAAAACGAATATGTTTGATATCCCAGAACGGCGAAATCCATAACCGGAATTTGATTATCCTGAGCTTTTGTCTCTTGAATGCAAACTACATCAGCGTTACTATTTTCCAGCCATTCTAAAAATCCCTTTTTTACTGCGGCTCTAATTCCATTAACATTATATGAAGCTATTAACATGAGTAATATTATTATTAGTATTTTCGTTAAAATTTATATAACGCAAATTTACAATCTTTAATCGTACCACATGGCAAAGATCATAATGTATATTTTATTTTCATTTTTATCTGTAACTATCCTTGCGCAAGATATTGATTCAAACGACTATATTGATGATTTTGTGAAAGATACAACTTCTACTCTACATATTGGTTTTTCAATAGGTGGTTTTTCGCAAACAATGCTTTACAACGCAAACAAACAAAATAATGACAGCATAAGCCCTAGCCCCGGCAATCCAAATATTGGCATTACAATTGGTCTATTAGTAGAAAAAGATTTAACACAAAAATTGTGGTTTAAAACTGGTTTAAATATCAATATCTCTAAAATTAATATTAACTATAAATATAAAGGCATAAACAATAACTATAATTTCAATTACCCTTCCATTGAAGTTCCAATATGGTTGCAGTATGCCTTTAAAACAAAGCAAAGAGGATGGTCGTGGGGTGCCGGAATAAAGCCTAGTCTGGACATAAGTCATGCCGTTGACTTTAACAACAGATTATTTGAAATAAAGAAAACAAATTTGTTAATTGGAACAGGACCAACAAAACGTTGGCAACTAAATTCCGGACATTGGGTAAATCTTTCATTTGCATTCGACATTGGCTTGCTAAATGTTTTTAAAAATGTGGATAATATATACAACAACTCAATAGCCACAGGACGACCATGGCATTTTCAGGTGCTTCTATCCATAGATTAATCCCGGTCATCCCGCATTATTCATACAAAATCAAAGCTAATTGTATGAATAAGCAATAAATAGCGAGGTGCAATGAGGGAAAACCTTCCCGAAACAAATTCAGAACAAGATGATTTAATAAAAATTAAATTTGAGTATTTGAAAAATATCCAAATTTATTAGTTTTACTTATTACTTAATCGTCAGGATTATTTGTGAATAATCCAGGTTAAATTCAAATTTACATAAAAAAAGTTCGGAAAAAGCTGTGTTTCGCTTTATCCGAACTCTAATAATATAAAAATTAGTTTATAAAAATCTTTTCACCTAATAATTTACCATTGCTTTTTCGAACGGCGTTCTTTAGAAGATTCTTTTCTTTTTCCCTTATTATAGCTTCCTCCTTTAGAATTTCCTCTAGACCTATCATTACGCCTTCCACCTCTAGGAGCTTGTCCCCTATGAGCTTCTTTCTTCTGTGGTTTTGGGCTGTCAGATACTTCAACCGTTACTATTTCATCGTGGAACGCCATTCCATTCACATTCTCCAACACCTTATCAACATGTTTTGCATCAACTTCGAAGAATGAAAACTTCTTAAGTATTTCTATTTCTCCAATATCCACACTCAAGCCAGGTGTAGCCCTATTAACTAGACCTATTATAGCACCAGGGTTTGCACTACTCCTTGAGCCAATATTAATATGTAATCTTTTAAATTTAGAATTTGAAGTGCGAGCATCTCTATCCGATCTTCTTCCTCTTTCTTTTCTTTCATCCCTATCACGTCCTTTTGATTCTGAACTAGAGGCATTTAAATCTTTAGAACCTTTGTAATAATCAAGGAAACGATTAAACTCTATTGAAATAAAACGCTTAATAATTTCTTCCTTGCTCATATGCTCAAGTTGAGTATAAATTCTATCCATGAAACTATCGATATCAGTATTGGTAACATCAACATTTTCCATAGTAGAAACCAAATTAAGCAATTGCACTTCACATATCTCTCGTCCATTAGGTACTAACTTCTTATTAAAACTCTTACCTATCAGCTTTTCAATTTCTCTAATCTTCCTATTTTCTCTGTTATGAGTAATAGAAATACTAATACCATTTTTTCCTGCTCTTCCTGTTCTGCCCGATCTATGTACATACACCTCCGGGTCATCAGGAAGGCTATAGTTAATCACATGTGTTAAGTCATTGACATCTAAACCACGAGCAGCAACATCTGTAGCTACTAATATTTGAAGATTTCCAACTCTAAACCTGTTCATTACATGCTCACGCTGTGCTTGTGATAAATCTCCATGCAAAGCATCTGCATTATAATTATCCTTTATTAATTTATCAGCAACATCTTTAGCCTCACGACGTGTCCTACAAAATACAATGGCGTAGATATTAGGATTTAAATCAGCCAGGCGTTTAAGCACAGCATATTTATCACGTGCATTTACTTGATAATAGTGATGCTTAACATTATCAGCACCTATATTTGCTTTTGCTACTGCTATTTGCTGAGGATTTTTCATATAGTTTTTACTAATACGAATAATCTCTTTTGGGATAGTAGCAGAAAATAATAATGTTTGTCTTGATTCAGGAGTAGTACTTAATATACCATCAAGTTCATCTTTGAAACCCATATTAAGCATTTCATCAGCTTCGTCTAACACTAACCACTTTATCTCATTAAGTTTTAATTTTTTTCTCTTAATCAAATCTAACAATCTACCAGGCGTTCCAACCACAATATGAACACTAGCCTTAAGGGCTTTCAGCTGTGGCTCAATACTTGCACCACCATATACAGGTATAATTTTCAGTGCAGGAATTTTAGAAGCATAATGCTGTAAGTCCTTAGAGATTTGAATAGCAAGCTCACGAGTGGGAGCTATAATTATTGCCTGTACACTTTTGTTAGCAACATCGATTTGTTCGATGATTGGTAAGCCAAAGGCTGCAGTTTTACCCGTTCCTGTTTGCGCATTTGCAATTAAATCGTCGCGCGACGATAGGATAAATGGAATACATTCTTCCTGAATAGGAGTTGTATTCTGGAAGCCTAATTCTGTAACGGCATCCACAATTTCTGGTTTTAAACCAGTTTCTTTAAATGATATCATATAATATTTTGAGAATAATATCGAGTTTGAGTAACCTAAGTTATTAATTTATAATATTTAACCCAATATTTAATTAGGCGGCAAAAGTACACTTATAAATCTATACTTTGATATTTATTTTTTAAATATATAAAGTTTTAACCCACGTTATTCATACAAAAGCAAAGTGAATTGTATGAATAAGTAATAAATAGCGGGGTGCAACACAAGAAAAACCTTACAAAATAAGCTCGGGACAAGTTAATTTAGAAAAACTCAATTTAAAGTATTTTTCAAATATCTAAATTTATCAACCTCAATTAAATATAAGCTTTTCTTACAGTTTTACTTAATCGTCAGGATTATTTGTGAATAATCAGGATTAAATGCTAAATCATTGAAATATAATAATATGTCACCAAACTTCAATACCTTACATCTACGTAAAACTAATTTTATGATTAATACTGAATAATGCGAAAATTAAAGCAGTTTTCGCTATACAATCTATTATAAAATAACAAACAGCTTCTTATTCATCTTTAACATTGCGGAGTGTAAAAGAAAAAGTAGTGCCAATGCCGAGGCTGCTTCTTACATTAATAATTTGTTTATGGGCTTCGATAATGTGCTTCACTATTGCCAAACCAAGGCCTGTACCTCCTTGGTCTCTGGACCTAGCCTTGTCAACCCGGTAGAACCTATCAAATAAAAATGGTATATTTTCAACAGCTATACCAATACCATTATCACTAATTTCTACAAGAATATTTTCATCCATATCGTAGAAACTAATTTTAATATATGAATCTAGTTTATCGTCACTATATTTTATTGCGTTATCTACAAGATTGATAAGTACTTGTCGAATCTGTTCTTTATCAGCAAAAACAAAAATAGGAGGCTGATTGATTCCTTTTGCTAAGTGCAAAGTAATATTCTTTTTGTTAGCTTTCACTTCCAGAAAGTCTACCACTTCAATGGTCAGTTCCACAATATTGAACTTAAAAGGCTGAATAGCAACAATACCAGATTCAAGAAAGGAGATTGTCTCTAAATCTTTCACCATACTTATCATCCTATCAACACTCTTATTAGCTTTCTTAAGGTATTTTTTATTTATCTTTTCATCATACAAACCACCCTCCAAAAGAGTGAGCAAATATCCTTGAATATTAAAAATAGGTGTCTTTAATTCATGTGATACATTTCCAACAAAATTACGTCGATATTCTTCCAATGTCTTCAAACTTTGAATTTCATCTTTCTGCATTTTAGCCCATTCTATCACTTCGCTATTTACATTCTCAAGCAAGTCATTTTTGGCCTTTAACTCTTCTTCATTAATATTCTTCCCTCGTTTTAACCGATGAATATTCTTATAAATAAGTTTTACTTTTCTGTAAATAAACGAATCAATAGTTTTGTAAATAATAAAATATGATACTGATATTACTATCAATAAACCTATTATAATAGAAAGAAATCCTATTTGCAAATGAAAAAAATAAAAGAGAGACAATACGCTTGTATTTACAAATACTACAGCAAGAGTAGTAATCAATGCCAGACGTTTGGGGTTAGACTTAGATTTCATTTTTTAAGGTAAATTTATAACCGACGCCCTTTATTGTTATAATCTGATTTATATTCAACTTCTCACGAATTTTTCGGATATGAACATCAATAGTTCTATCACCAACAACCACATCTGTCCCCCAAACTTTATTAAGAATTTCCTCTCTAGTAAACACTTTCTCGGGTTTAGAAGTCAGCAATTTAAGTAGCTTAAACTCCTTACGTGGAAGAACTTTCTCCTCGCCATCCTTTATCACCAAATAGCGTTCAGTATCGATACTTAAATTTCCAAATTTAGTAATAACATTTGCTTCCTGTTTTTCTGTTGAAAAATGCAATCTTCTAAGCAAAGCCTTTATTCTACTTATAAGCACTTTTGGCTTGATAGGTTTAGTCACATAATCGTCGGCACCAACTTCAAAACCTGCAATCTGGCTGTAGTCTTCAGATCTTGCGGTAAGAAATATCTTTATGCTATCATTTAATACAGATATCTTATTCATCTCTTTACAAGCTGTAATACCATCCATATTTGGCATCATTACATCAAGAATTATTAAATGAGGAACTATCTTCTTTGCCATTTCTACTGCCTGAATGCCATCCTCAGCAGTATATACTTCAAACCCCTCTTTTTTAAGATTATAACTCAAAAAATCTAAAATGTCCGGCTCATCATCAGCTAGTAATATCTTGTAATTAGAATTTCTGTTTTTACCCATTGCCTGCGTATTATGCTATATTAAAATGCAAATCTAAAACTTTGTACAATACAATTTGTTTTTATTCAACAATTAAACCAAAATTTAATTTAATAATCGAATATTCTAAAAAAACAACAAAATTGAATAATATTTAATAATACTATAATTTATTGTGTTACTGCTATATAAACGACAGTAAACGAATGCTAAACGCAAGCAATTGTTTATTAACCGAGTCCTGATTATCTACCAATATACTTTTGCATCGTCAATTCATCCAAAATGTGGTGAATAAATATAAAATCAATTATTAATTTTTAAATATTTATATTATGAAAAGTTTACGCAACTCTGTTAATTTAATCGGACGCCTAGGACAAGATCCTGAAATTACAACTTTCGAAAGTGGAAATAAAAAAGCTATGTTTACACTAGCAACAACAGATACCTATAAAAATAAAGCTGGTGAAAAAGTAGAAGACACTCAATGGCATCGTATTGTAGCCTTTGGTCCTCAAGCAGATATAATTGATAAATATCTTAAAAAAGGTAAAGAAATATTTCTTGAAGGAAAACTTACTTACAACAAATGGGAAACTAAAAATGGTGAAAAAAGAATGACTACAGAAATCGTTTTAAATGATTTTCTTTTTATTGGTAAGAAAGACAACTAAGATTTTATTGCCATTGTAAAAAGCCGTAAAGATTGTTTTTAAACTCTTTACGGCTTTTTTATTAAAAAATCATATTATTAATAAATGGAATCCAAAATAAAAACCTATTTTTGTAAATCAAATTTAAAACAATTTATTATGAGAAATTTATTACTTATCCTTATTACAATTACATTTTTAAGTTTTCAGCTTAGTGCACAGAAAATATCTTTTGTTTCAGGAAATCCAAAAGCTTTAAAAGGTATTAGTTCATTAGATGTAGAGTTTGTTTACGCTGACAATCTGCACATTGGAAAGATGACAGAAGCTGATTATATTGCAAAGCACAAAAAAGAAGCAAATGCAAAAGAAGCTGGTGCAGGCGATAAATGGGAAAAATCATATTATGCTGACAGAGAAGAACATTTTGCTCCAAAGTTTATTGAACTTTTTAATAAAGTACTTGAAAAGAAGTATGGAATGGATGCCCGCGAAAACAATTCAGAAGCAAAATTTCGTATGATAGTTACAACAACTTTTATTGAGCCAGGCTTTAATATTGGTATTCAAAGTCGTCCGGCATTTATAAATTTAGAAATTTCTTTTGTTAATATAGAATCTGGAGAAGAAGTTGCAAAATATAAAATACAAAAATCACCTGGTACAGCATATTACGATTTAGGTGTAAGAGTTGGAGAAGCCTATGCTAAAGCTGCTAAATATTTTGCTAAGTTTCTTATAAAGAAAAAAGCATTCTAATATCTTTTATTATAACAAAATCTAAAAAAGCCCTTTATAAAGGGCTTTTTTTATATCTTTTAATTTTTGAACTATAATCCTGTATATCCAATATTTATCCGACATATAAACGACAGCAAACGAATGCTAAACGCAAGCAATTGTTTATTAACCGAGTCCTGAATCCCTGCCAATATACTTTTGCATCGTCAATTCATCCAAAATGTGGTGAATAAATGTAAAATCAATTTTTTAATCTTTAAATACTTATATTATGAAAAGTTTACGCAACTCAGTTAATTTAATCGGACGCCTAGGACAAGATCCTGAAATTACTACTTTCGAAAGTGGAAATAAAAAAGCTATGTTTACACTGGCAACTACAGATACCTATAAAAATAAAGCTGGTGAAAAAGTAGAAGATACTCAATGGCATCGTATTGTAGCCTTTGGTCCTCAAGCAGATATAATTGATAAATATCTTAAAAAAGGTAAAGAAATATTTCTTGAAGGAAAACTTACTTACAACAAATGGGAAACTAAAAATGGTGAAAAAAGAATGACTACTGAAATAGTTTTAAATGATTTTCTTTTTATTGGTAAGAAAGACAGCTAAAATTTTATTTCATAGTAATAAGCCGTAAGGAACAGATAGCTTCTTTGCGGCTTATTTTTTTTACTAAATGTCTAGTCCTGAAATAGGTTTACACTAGCAAGTTTAAAAATAAAAAGACTATAGTTATTTTTGAATTATCATCAGGAAAGATAATCAGGAAACCCAGTAAATATTTTGCAGACAAAGAAAAGCATTTTATTATCCAAGAGCTATTAACTGCAAAAAGAACCAAGAGAGATATTTTGTAAAAAATATTACAAAACAAATCTATTCCTTCACAAACTTCCGACTAAAACTCAAACCGGTATTAGTTTGCCCTTTAATAAGATAAACTCCACTTGATATATCACTAATATCTAGTTTTAATTGCGAAGAGTTAATACGTTTAGAAATAACTTCTTTACCTTGAATATCAAAAATAGCAATGTCTTTAATTGATTGCATTGGATTAATTAATGTTATTGTTACTTCATCTATTACAGGATTAGGATAGATACTTATTCCGACCTGAACTTTTATATCTGTATGTTTTATAAATGTTGCTAAGCCCTCTGAATTTACTTTTAGTATAAAATATCTCCAATCATCATTTACAAAAGAAGTTTTTCGATACGAACCAACAACAAGACATCCGCCATCAGACGTTGTAGTTACTTTACTTACAACGTATTGAGCATTAAGTTTCCCAAAATGTTTTATCCATTCTGGTTGTAATGATTTATTAAATTTTCCTACTCCTATTTTTGATGGTGAATTTATATAATGATAATTATATTCCCATGAACAAAACACATCGTGTCCATTATATGACACTCCTTCAAAAGCCGGATAGCTAATGGTATCAGGAGTATTAATTTCATAGAAATTTAGTGTATTTCCTTGATAATCTATTGTTTTAAAAATAATATTCCTCCTATTATCATAGCCAGGCTGTCCCCAAGTCATTATTCTATAACCAATCATAAATATACTATCAGCACCTATTATTTCTGCAGAGCTATAGAATGAAAAAAAGGTATCCATAACACTAATTTGATTCACTTTAATCAAATCCCTATTAATTACATTCAAATAATTGTTTACAGCACAACAATAGTATTTATCAACAGAAGGCACATCGAATATATAAGGGATATCATTATTATAGTTCATATTGGTTTTTATAGTATCTCCTTGCAATGTAAATTTAACCAAAAAACTGCCCATAAACCAACCAGTCACACTAGATTTTACACCAGATACAATAATATTATTAAATTCATCTTTAATAACTTTACTTATTCTATATCGATTAGAATCAACAAACTGGTAAGATTTTTTCTGAATAAAATTAAAGTTTAAATCATACTTATAAAAATCAATGAAACTTATTTGATTTTGTTCATTATAATATCCATTAATTAGAAGAATAGTGTCTCCATTAAAATAAAACCTCGGATAACAATAATTTGATGAATCTGTATTGTTAATCATAGTATTGACAATATTTCCACTATCGTCCATTTTATATAAAATAAAATTATATTGCCTATTTTCGGCAATAGCAACATTATTTGACACATAGCCTACAAAATAATAATTACCGTTATATTCTTCAACATCATTTATATCGGAATACATATTTGCTAAATCATGCTTGAAATAGTTTGTTTGAGCAAAAGCCATAAACCTTAACATTAACCCAAGGGTCAACAATAAAATCTCAATTAATATTTTCGTTTTCATAATAATTTTCAGATAATTAAAAAAATGGAACTACCTTCTAAAAAGGCAGTTCCATAATAGTTATTAAATTTGATGTGGTAATCCATAAATAACATTAATTCTATGTCTTTTAACACTAAAATCTCCATCATCTACATAAGTAATATTAACCAATTGAATAGCATAACCATTTGGTTTATATAATTGTGCAACAATTAGTGCTTGGTTTAAAAAATAATTCATTTCGGTTGGATCTAAATAGGGTTCTGAAGAATTTGTGGTATTATTCCAATGATAGTGTTGGTGATTATTTTCATTCCATATTCTACTTTGCCACTGATTATTATATAATACATCATCATATTCAATACTCAAATATATTTGTCCATTAAAAGTATAATTACTTAAATGATAAATACTCTCCAATGTATTATTAGCTTGGAATGTTAGTGCAGAAGACGCATCATAGCCAATCAAAGTGCTATTAATTTTACCTAATTCTTGGCCCCAATACCAAGAATCATTATTTGTTGCGGTAAACGGATTCTCTGTTGGTTCAAAACCTACATCTAATATAAAATTCACTCTTAGATGTAAATCATCACCATTAATAGGTGAAAACCCAATTAATAAACCTTGCAGCTGTACTTCTTCTCCGCAGTTTAAAGTATTAACTATAGATTCAAAGTTGGTCTCAATCTGATTATAGACATCTGCTAATGCTTCTGAGGATATTTCTTCATCTTCATTTATTGGAATAATATACATAAATGAATCTCTCTCATATTCAGGAAAAGATTCAGATAATTCAACAAAGTCCATATTACCAACAGTTTGGATTAATTCATTAGCCTCTGCTTCACCATAATAAACAATTTCCTTTGTAGATGATTCTCCCTTAACATATTCTTTAAATCTTGAAATCTTTTCACTAAGGATTTTATCTTTTGAAGGGTCGCCAATAACTAATTTGTCGGCAATAAAGCTTACATTTTCGGATTTATTGTTTCCTTTTTGCACTTCAGCTTCTTCTTTTTTACACGATTGACTTACAAATACTATGGTTGCAAGCATTATTACTATTGTATATATACTATGTTTCATTTATATACTATGTTTCATTGTTGTAATATTTTTGTTATTTCTAATTTTTTTTGTAGTCCCTTTTAACTTTCTTGCCATTCAAAATTTCTATAAAAGATTATTGAATGACTTTTCCTGCCCTGAAAGAGTATACTCTATAAATTTATATTTACAACGAACAATTGATAAATCGTGATGGCAATCAATCTGTTTTTGCCATAAAATTTTAATTCTAAAATAGTATAAAAACCAGATAATTTCAACATCTAGCAGTTTAAGAAACCAGCCTAAATAACTGTGCCCCCCCACTTACGTAATTGAAGATAAATTAGTTAAATTAATTTTTCTTGATGCTGGTTCATTATCTTGATTTTCTTGATGCTAAAGTAAGTATTTTTTATTTTTAATACGTACAAAAGCGATCTTTTTTGTAAAAAATATTACAAAACAAATCTATTCCTTCACAAACTTCCGACTAAAACTCAAACCGGTATTAGTTTGCCCTTTAATAAGAT
>JAMOQI010000074.1 GCA_027064095.1 Bacteroidales bacterium
ACAAAAAAAGAATAAACTATCAAAACCTGTTTTGATACATAGAAAAATAACCAAAGCTGATTTGAGTAATTTAAAAGAGATATTTTTCACTGATAAAGGCTGTGGAAATATTACAGAAATAAAAGGGAAAGAATGGAAAGTTGAATTTAAAATAAATAGCAATGAATAGCCCACGCTTCGCAGTCATACACATTGCCAAGTCGCTCGAAAAGCCCACCGCACGACCAAAACTTGCCAAAGAGTATGGCTGCCCCAACGCTTTTTTGCCGACCCGAAAAAACTATTTTTTTTAGAAACATTAGTGCTTCGATTGAAAGAAATATGAATGTAAATATATTAATAACAGACTGAAAATGAATAAAGCCCAGCATACAACAAAGAACTGAGCTAAAAACCAAGCAAAAAGAGTAAAATTTACTTTTTCGAACTACCTTTGTATTCGTGGAGGCAGTTTAGAAAAGAAGATTTAATGAGAAGGCAGTACCAATTGATATCTTTTATCGTAGGGTTTGCCTGATTTAGCAATAGCAAAAGCTTGTTTTAAATAAATCAAGATACTCTTTGAAAAATTCTGGACTAACCCATGTATCCTTAAAAAAGATTTTTAATTCTTGAATTTTAGTAATATCTTTGTTGTGTAGCATAGTGGTAGCTTTTTTGTTGGTACTTCAAAAATGCTAATATTCAGATTGTTAGCTTAAATATTGTGCTACTTTTTTTTATAAATTTATTACCTTATAACACTTGTGTTTATTGGGTGCTAAACTTCAGTTAGTAAAAATGGCTTTTTTAGGCTGCATACATTTCAAAATATACTATCTTTGCTATTCGTATGCCAATAATTTACAAGAAGGACATAAAGGATCACACTGTGATGGGCGTTTGGAAAATATCTGAAAGCGTCGATGAGTTATTGTCAATGATAGACTTTAAGGGTGAAGATTATGCTACTTTTGAAAAGTTTAAAGTAAAATCTCGCCAAGCTCATTGGCTTAGCTATCGCCTTATGATTAGGCAACTTATGGGTCCTGATTGTAAATGCGATTTCTATTATGACGAACACGGTAAACTTCAATTTAAAGATTTGGATTACTCAATATCTGTAACTCATAGTGGTTTGTATTCAGGTGTTATCATTAGCAAAGATCATTATGTAGGAATTGATATTGAAAAAATTGGTGATAGAATTAATTTATTAGCAGACAAATTCTTAACAGAAAAAGAGAAAGAGTTTTTACCTAAAGAAGACCAGTATAGATATCTGACAGTTCTATGGAGTGCTAAAGAGGCTCTTTATAAATTGTTTGGTAAGTCAAATGTAATTTTTGATAAAAATATAATCCTTGAACCTTTTATACTTAGTAATCAAGGCAAATTTCAAGGGCATATTATTATTGATGATATAAAGAGAAGTTATGACTTGGGTTATGAGTTCTCTGATGAAGAAGACTATATATTAGTATATTGTGTTGATGAATCAATACGAATTAAAGAAAAAATATAATATTCATGTCCATATTAGCAGATATAGAAAGCTCAAATAAAGCTCAAATAGCAATGCTTATTGACCCTGATAAATTTGAAGAGTCACAGGTGTTAAAACAAATTAATGCTGCTAATAATGCAGAAGTAGATTATATTTTTCTTGGCGGAAGTCTTATTTCAAATAACGCTTTAGATATTTCTATTGAATTTATTAAAGCAAATTGTAATATACCTTTGGTATTATTCCCCGGAAATAGCACTCACGTAAGCTCTAAAGCAGATGCTGTACTTTTTTTAAGTTTAATTTCCGGAAGAAATGCTGACTTACTTATTGGCAACCATATACATGTGGCATCATGGATTAAAAAACAAAAACTTGAGGTTATACCAACCGGATATATGCTTATAGAGTGTGGCAGATTGACTACTGCTCAATATATCAGTAATACTATTCCTATTCCTTATGATAAACCGGATATTGCCTCTGCAACTGCAGTGGCCGGTGAATTATTAGGTCTTAGGACTATATATATTGATGGTGGTAGTGGTGCTGAAAAAACTATCTCTGTTCAAATGATTTCCAAAGTAAAACAGAGTATTGATATACCATTAATTGTTGGAGGAGGAATCAAGAGTGTGGAATCAGCAAAGAAAATTGTTAAAGCTGGTGCAGATATTATTGTTATTGGTAATGCTGCCGAAGAAAATCCGGATTTAATTACGGATATTGCTAATGAAATTCATCAATTATAATTTACGTTTATTATTTTATTTAAATCTCAAACAGTCGTTTTATAAATTATGAGAAAAATTGTACTTATAACGTTTTTAATCAGTTTAGTATTTACTGGTTTTACACAGCAAAAAGTTATTAAAATTAGTGACCCCTATACTAATCCGGAAGTTTATCCCAAAAGGGTATCAGGCTTGCAATGGATGGATAAATCTACATATACTTTTGTGAAGGATAGTTTTATTTATAAAAGCGGCATTAAGTCTAAGATGATGGATGTCCCTTTTGTTCTTCTTTCAAAATTTAATAATGATCTGGAAAAGGCCAATCATAAAGCTGTAAAAAGATTTCCAAGTATATCTTGGAAATCGTCGACAATATTTACTTTTGCTTTGAGAGATACTTTTTACAGTTATAATATTACTGATGGGAATATTAAATTATTATGCTATTACCCTCAAGAAGAGGATGTTCTCATGCTAAATCCTGTAAATTATTCTCAAGCTGCTTTTACTAGGGATAATAATTTGTATATGTCTGATGGCGAAACTGTAATTGCTGTTACAAACGACGAAAATAAAGGTATAGTTAGTGGTCAGACTGTTTCAAGAAGCGAATTTGGAATTGTTGATGGTATTTTTTGGTCTCCAAAAGGAAATCTTCTTGCTTATTATACAAAAGATGAGACAAATGTGGGAGAATATCCTTTGGTTGATATCGACGCAAGAGAGGCTAAAGTCAAAATGATTAGATATCCAATGGCAGGAATGGCTTCGGAGATAATTTATATAAATGTTTATAATCCCAAAACTAAAACTAAAGTTAGTCTTGATACTAAAGATTTAAAAGAATTTTATTTTACAAATATTACTTGGAGCCCGGATGAGAAATTTATTTTTATTCAGGTACTTAATAGAGAACAAAATCATATGTGGCTAAACAAATATGACGTTAGTACTGGAAAAATGGTAAAAACTCTCTTTGAGGAAACTAATGATAAATGGGTTGAACCTGAAGAGAAAATTCATTTTTTAAATAATAGCAATGATAAGTTTGTTTATATGAGTGAGCGCGATGGTTTTTATCATGCTTACCTTTGCAATACTGAGGGTAAAATACTAAAACAACTTACAAAAGGTAGTTGGGTAATTACTGCTTTCAAAGGTTTTGATAGTAAGAATACAAAAATGTATTTTATGGCAACAAAAGATAGTCCTCTTGAAAACAATCTTTATTCTGTTAATCTTAAAACCTTGAAAATAACTAGAATAACAAAAGACACAGGAACACATCATGTATATTTTAATAAAGATAAAGAATTAATAATTGACCGTTTTTCCAGTCTTGATGTGGTCGCCAAATATCAAATTATTGATACTAAAAAAGGTAATGTTATTAAAGTAATAATGTCAGATAATGAGACGCTTAAGGATTTTTCTTTAGGAGAGATGACTATTGATAAGCTAAAAGCCGATGATGGAAGTGAACTTTATTATCGGTTGATAAAACCTGTAAATTTTGACCCAAAGAAGAAATATCCGGTAATAGTTTATGTTTATGGAGGTCCTCATGCACAGTTAGTTAAGAATACTTTCTTAGGCGGAGGAGGATACTTTCTTCAAGCATTGGCAGCAAAAGGATATGTGGTATTTACATTAGATAACCGTGGATCTGCTAATAGAGGCTTCGCTTTTGAAAGTGTTATTCACCGTCAGTTGGGAGTTGTTGAAATGCAAGATCAAATGAAGGGTATTGAGTTTATAAAGAAACAATCTTATGTGGATACAACCAGAATAGGTGTTCATGGTTGGAGTTATGGTGGGTTTATGACGACATCCTTAATGTTGAATCATCCTGAGACTTTTAAAGTTGGTGTTGCAGGAGGTCCTGTTATCGATTGGAAATATTATGAAGTGATGTATGGAGAACGTTATATGGATAGACCTCAGGAGAATCCGGAAGGCTATGAAAATTCTTCAACATTGAATAAAGTTAAAAATCTTAAAGGTAGATTTTTGATAATTCACGGAACAATGGATCCTACTGTCGTTTGGCAAAATAGTCAGATGTTTGTAAAGAAATGTGTTTCAAACCAAAAACAGCTTGACTATTTTATTTATCCCGATCACGAACATAATGTAAGAGGTTTTGATAGAATGCATTTGGAAAATAAAATAGCAAAATATTTTGACGATTTTTTATAAGTAAATTTTATATAATAGTATAAATGGAATCAACAAGACAACAAAAAATAAATAAATTGCTTCAGCGCGATTTAGGAACAATATTTCAACTTGAAAGTAGAAATATATTAGGAACAGCTGCTATGATAAGCGTTACAAAAGTGCAAGTAAGTAGGGATTTGTCATCAGCACGTGTTTATTTGAGTTTGTTTGCTACTGATGACAAAGAAGGACTCTTGAATGATATAAAAGCTAAAAAGACAGCATTTAGAACACTTCTTGCAAGTAAAATTCGACATCAGCTTAGAGTGGTGCCTGATTTAATTTTTATCCTGGATGATTCTCTTGATTATATTGAGAATATTGATAAACTCTTAAAAAAGGATGACTAAGTAGTAGTATTATTCGTTGCCGGAAATAATATTTATCTCACATAAAGTCAACTCGTATTATTAATACAAAAGCAAAGTAAATTGTATTAATAAGCAATAAATAGCGAGGGTGTAATACGGAAAAACCTTCCCGAAATAAGTTCGGGACAGGCTGATTTATAAAAGCTTATGACAAGTTCAGATTATTACTGTAACCTAAAATTCTAAATCCCAATAAAATAAGATATAAAAAGGAGCATCATGACTGGTGCTCCTTTTATATTGCTGCCTGACAAGGATTCGAACCAAGACTCTTTCGATTCAGAATCGAATGTGTTGCCGTTACACCATCAGGCAATGTTAATAATATGCAAATGTAAAAAATATTTGCTTTGATGCCCTAAATATTTGGTAATTTTGCTGCAATTCATTTTATAGATAATATTATGAAGTAATTTTTTTTAAATTATTATTATTATGACAGTACAAAGAAAATCTATACTTATTATAATGGATGGTTGGGGAGAAGGTTCTCATGACAAAGCAGACGCCATTTATAATGCTAAAACACCCTATATTGACAGTTTATATGCCGATAATTATGTTGCAAAAGCACATCTCGATGCTTGTGGTGAAGAGGTTGGGTTGCCAAATGGCCAAATGGGCAATTCGGAAGTAGGACATATGAATATTGGTGCCGGAAGAGTTGTTTATCAAGACTTGGTAAAAATAAATTTAGCAGTAAAAGATAATAGCATTGACAAAAATGAAAAACTTAATGAAGCTTTTGATTATGCAAAGGTTAATAATAAACAAATTCATTTTTTAGGTCTTTTATCTGATGGTGGTGTGCATTCTTCTATGGAGCATTTGTATAAATTGATAGAAATGACTAGCCAAAGAAATTTGGACAAAGTTTTTATTCATGCTTTAATGGATGGTAGAGATACTGACCCTAAAAGTGGAATAGATTTTATGAAGAAGACTCAAGAGTTTTTATCGAATCATACTGCAAAAATAGCTAGTGTATGCGGACGATATTATACTATGGATAGGGATAAGAGATGGGAACGTATTAAGAAAGGATATGATTTAATGGTTAAAGGCGAAGGATTAAGTTTTGTAAATCCAATCTCAGCTATACAAACTTCATATAATAGAGAGATTACTGATGAATTTATAGAGCCAAGTATTATTGTTGATTCAGAAACCGGTAAGCCTCTTAGTACAATTAATGAAGGAGATGTTATTATTTGTTTCAATTTCCGTACTGATAGACTTAGAGAGATTACAACAGTATTAAGTCAGCAAGATATGCCTAATTACGATATGCATACTATTGATTTACAATATTATACTATGACTCAATATGACGAGTCTTTCAAAGGTGTGAATGTAATTTTTGAGAAAAATAATCTTAAAGAAACTATGGGAGAGTGGTTGTCGTTAAAAGGTTTGAAGCAATTGAGAATAGCAGAGACAGAAAAATATCCGCATGTTACTTTTTTCTTTTCCGGTGGTAGAGATTTACCTTTCGAAGGCGAGGATAGAATAATGATTAATTCTCCAAAGGTTGCTACCTACGACTTGCAACCTGAAATGTCAGCTTATGAAGTTACTGATAAAGTTGTGGAAGCATTATCATCAGAAAAATATGCTTTTGTTTGTCTTAATTTTGCTAATAGCGATATGGTAGGCCATACAGGAATATATAATGCAATTATTAAAGCAATAGAAACTGTAGACCAATGTGTTGGAAAGGTTATAGATACAGCAAAAGAACATGAGTATTCAGTTTTATTAACAGCTGATCATGGTAACTCTGATTTTGCAGTAAATCCGGATGGAAGCCCCAATACAGCTCATAGTTTAAATAAAGTACCGGTATTTGTTATTGATCCACGCTATTCTAAAATGCAAGACGGTAGATTAGCAGATATTGCTCCCACATTACTGCATATTATGGGACTTGATATTCCTGTTTCAATGACAGGTAAAGTATTGGTGAAGAATTAAATGTTACATGTTAATATTAATAGGTGTTCTTTATGCTACAATAATTATTTTGTATAGTAATTGATATAAAATAAAAGTAATTATAAAAATTCCTATATTTGCTACATGCAAAGTCCAAAATCTTTAAAACAAGGTGATAAGGTAGGAATAATTTCTACAGCTCGTAAAATTAGTGAGGAGGAAGTTCAACCTGCTGTTGATAAACTTGAGTCTTGGGGATTAGAGGTTGTTAAAGGTAAATATCTTCATGAGTTTGATAATCAGTTTGCCGGTACTGTTAAACAAAGGACTTATGATTTGCAAAATATGCTTAATGATGTTGAAATTAGAGCTATATTTTGTGCAAGAGGAGGCTATGGAACAGTTCAAATTATTGACGATATCGATTGGTCAGCATTCCGAAGATTTCCTAAATGGATTGTAGGATATAGTGATGTTACTGTGCTTCATTCTCATATTAATAGGCATTGTGGAGTTGAAACAATTCACGCTACTATGCCTATAAATTTTCCTAATAATGGGATAGATAATATGTCTATAACATCTTTGCAGTCTGCACTTTTTAACGGTAAAAATGTATATGAGTTCTTCTCTCATATTTTTAATAATAAAGGAATAGTTCAAGCCCCTATTGTTGGAGGTAATTTATCTATTTTGTATTCATTATTAGGTTCTAAGTCTGATCTAAATACTGATAATTCTATTTTATTCATAGAAGATATAGATGAATATTTATATCATATAGATAGAATGATGAATAATATAGAAAGAAATAATAAATTAAAACATATAAAAGCATTAGTAATTGGTGGTATGACAGATATGAATGATAATACAATTCCTTTTGGTGAAACAGCTGAAGAAATAATACATCGTTTTGCTCAAAAATATAAATTTCCAGTCTGTTTTAATTTCCCGGCAGGTCATCAAGCCGACAATAGAGCAATTATTATGGGGAGAAGTGCTGTTCTTGAAATTACAGAGAAAGCTACAAGATTTATTCAATTTTAGGACTTAAAGATGTCTAATTCTAAATTTTTAGTAGTTGTAAATCCTCTTGCCGGTAAGAAAAAAGTAAAGGAAGAGTGGCCCAAAATTTTAAATCTGCTTAAAGAATATGGTGTAGAATTTGATGTGGAATTTATAAAATATCGTCATCAGGCTATCAAATTGGTTAAGAACAAAATTTAAAATTAATGATAGAAATTGATGGTGAAAATATTGGCCATGGGCCATTAGAATTTGAGATGCTACATAAAAGCTTATTTGTTATTATTCCATAACCTATGAAGTATAAAAGATATATATATAAGATAATAGTGCTATTTATAATGGTGTTTTTATCATTTAATATAGTTGATGTATCACTGCAAAAGCATGATTTTATTTCTTCAAATTTATTAGAGGAGGGAACTCCTGCTCCATATTTTGAAGCTGTAAATTTAGATGGCGATATTATTCGTTACACAGATTATAAAGGGAAGATTGTTTTGTTGGACTGGTGGTATGTGGGCTGTAAACCTTGTCTTAAATCTATGAATGATATTCAAAAAATTCAAGATGAACTTGGAGAGAATAGTTTTACTATTATTGGTATGAATCCTATAAGTAAGCCTAGAGCAATAAAGCGATTTAGGAAAAAGCATAATTATCCTCATGAGATATTGATGCCGGAGAAAAATATTGTGAAAAATTATCATGTTCGCGCATATCCTACATTATATTTGCTTGGTGCTAATGGTAGAATAGTTTATGCGCGTGCCGGCTATTCCTCTGATTTCTCTTTAGAATTGAAAAAAATAATACAAAAAGAAATAAGTGCTCACCCTACCTTAAAATAAATATCGAAATCATTTAATTTATTAATTTAGCTTCCCCCTTTAACATTTTTATAATTTACTATTTCCATTTCTGTTTTTTAATGCAATATTATTTACAAAATATAATATTTATTTCAATATATTAATCAATAAATAGTGGGGCGCAATGTAGGAAAATCCTCCCGAAATAAGTTTGTGCATGTTGATTTATTAACTTCGGTTAGACGTAAGCTTTATGTGAGTGAAACCTTATGTTGGACTGAGTTCATTTAATTGTTATGATTATTTGTGAATAATCCGGGTTAATTAATAATGTTTAGTTTTTTCATTTCATCAATTGTTAAACAGAAAAGTTCATAAAGTTCAGACAATTCAGACTTTGAATTAACAGTTCGACTTACTAAACTAGTAAGTTGGATAGTTTCATCTTTCTTTTTATATTTACAATTGTATGAAAAAATATTGTTTGATAATAAAATTGTTTTGATTCGATTTATTATTAATATTTTTTTAATCAAATCAGGATTTTCACCTTGTATAAAATATTTTTTATCAAAGGAATGGTCGCCAACTCGAATATTTTGGCTACCAAAAAAGGTGAGTAATTTTTCTAATGTATCTTTTCTACTAATGTAAAAATTAAATTTGTAATTAACATTTAATTTACAATTTATTTTTAAAGGGTGAGTATCAGATTCTGTAAATTTAATCAAATATTGTTTATAAGGTATTTTCAATATTAATGATTCTAAATCTCTGGCGACAGTTTGTTTACTGTTAAATATTCCGTTATAATCTTTTGCTAATTCTTTCCAGAAATCACGTTTTTCTGAAATATTAATAAAGCCTTGTGATCTTGTGATAAACATTCGCTTAAGTATACTTTCTTTCATATTCATAAATTTTTAGTCCATTTAATTGGAGTTAACAGATTATTCACAACAATTACAATTTAGTTCAGAAATATAGTTTATAGTATGCTGCTAATTTACAGAATATATTAATGATAACTTGAGTTTGAATAATATTTATATCACAGAAGAAAAACAGCCTTGAATTTTTTCCTGAGTTTTTGTTTCAAGATAAAAAGTAAGACCTGTTTTTTATAATTTAGATTTAGCAGTTTTACTTAATCGTCAGGATTATTTGTGAATAATCATGGTTAACTAATTGATTAGTTATGCAAATGGATTAGCCGGCAGCTACGAGGTAGCAGTTATGGGTAATGAAGGAAAATATATCAATCGAAAATGTAGAAAAAACATAATAACTATTTTTTGTTAAATAACAATAGAATGTTATTTTTGGACTCTGTTATACAAGGAATATTATAAATACTAAATATATAACAATATGGAAAACAGAACCATTGTAACATTACCAGGAGATGGTATTGGAAGGGTTGTTTTAGACAACACACTAAGAGTACTTGAGGCTGCCGGCTTCAAAGCTAACTATGTAGAAGGAGATATTGGATGGGAATTTTGGAAGACCGAAGGTGAAGCGCTTCCACAGAGAACTATTGACCTGTTAGCAGAGCATAAAATTGGATTATTTGGAGCAATTACTTCTAAACCTAAGGATGAAGCTGCAACAGAATTAGCCTCAGAATTACAAAACAAAGGCCTTATTTACTCTAGTCCAATTGTTAATTTGCGTCAACATTTTGGACTAGATATATGTGTAAGACCATGCAAGACTTATGTTGGTAATCCGCTTAATTTTATTCGCAGAGGAGCCGATGGTGGTATTGAAGAGCCAGAAGTTGATGTTGTTATTTTTCGTCAAAATACCGAAGGGTTATATGGCGGCGTTGAGTGGTCAAATCCATCAGAAAAAGTTTACGATGCTTTTATGACACACCCAAAATTTAAGAAAAACTTTGGAGATGTTCCTAAAGAAGAAGTTTCTATTTCGACACGTATTTTTAGCAAAAAAGCTACTGAAAGAATTCTTAGAGCTGCTTTCAAACATGCTAAAGATTATGGTTATAAGTCTGTTACACTATGTGAGAAGCCAAATGTTATTCGTGAAACTTCTGGTATGATGTATAAAATGGCATTGAAGATGCAGCAAGAGGAATATCCTACCATTGAGCTTTGGAATACGAATATAGATGCTCAAATGATGTGGTTAACTAAAAATCCGGAAAATTATGGTGTAATTGTAGCTGGAAATATGTTTGGTGATATTATCAGTGATGGTTTTGCTGGTCTTATTGGAGGCTTAGGCTTTGCATGTTCTGCACAAATGAGTGCTGATGGTATTGCTGTATTTGAGCCTACTCATGGATCTGCTCCAAAGTATGCCGATTATGATATAAGTATTGTAAATCCTATTGCTATGATAGAATCTGCTTGCATGATGTTAGATTATATCGATGAGAATAGTATAGCCGGGAAAATACGTAAAGCAGTAGCAGAAGTAATTTCTGAAGGGAAAGTTCGTACTTATGATATGATGAAAATGAGTGGGCGTCAGGATGTTATAGAGAAAGGTGCTGCGAGTACTGAGGAAATGGCTGATGCTATTATTGCTAAACTATAGAAAAATAGGATTAGTATAATTGCCATAGTATTTAGGGTATAGGCAACTGTTTTTTAAAAACTTATTGCTTTATACTCTAAATTCTTTTAGTTTTTCAAAATATAAATCTCAATATAAAACAAACTATCAACTCATGAATCAAGATGTATATAAACTTTGGCCGGAATTAAATTGGATAAAAGACCAAATGCTAAGAGAGCAAACTGCTGCTACCTGGGAACTGGCTTTAGAAAAATCTGTACTTAATGCAGAAGATTTAAATCGTATCCCTTTCACACTATTGGTTGGTCCTGATTTAAAAGTAACATTTATGGACCATAAGCGTTCCGTTGTTCACATTGCGCGCGATGCCGGACAAAAAATCAATGATATGTACCATGGTGAATTAACTGTTGATATGGATGTTCTTATTGCTGGCGCAATACTTGCTGATGTAGGCAAACTCCTTGAGTATGAACTTGATGATAATGGGAATGCTATTCAGGGAAATTATGGTAAATATGTTCGTCATCCATTTAGTGGAGTTAGCCTTGCAGAACAATGCAATGTACCGGCAGCTGTATGTCATATTATTGCTGCTCACGCCGGTGAAGGTAATATGGTAAAACGTTCTACTGAGGCTTATGTAGTACATCATGCAGATTTTATGACATTTTTACCTTTTAAAGAGCGCCTTAAAATAGATTAATTATGCATCTGCTTTTGATGGCAATAGCCCCTGTAGTTATTATTCTATTTTATATATATTTTCGTGATAAATATGAAAAGGAACCTTTAGGTCTTCTGTTAAAAGCATTGACTTTAGGAGGATTAATTGTTATTCCGGTAATTTATTTAGAGGATTTTCTTTTAGGCTTTACCTCATTATTCGAATCATCCAATAGGGTATTATCATTTTATAAAGCTTTTGTTGTTGCAGGTTTTTCTGAAGAGCTTTTCAAATTTCTTGCATTTTATGGGCTAATTTGGAAAGCCAAAGATTATAATGAACGTATCGACGGAATTGTTTATGCTGTTTTTGTGAGTTTAGGTTTTGCCATGATTGAGAATATTAAATATGTATATAGTTATGGAGAATCTGTGGCATTGACAAGAGCATTTCTAGCCGTTCCGGCACATGCATTTTTTGGAGTAACTATGGGATATTATTTTTCGTTATCAAAATTTAGTCTTAACAAATTTACTAAACAAACCTATTTTTATTATGCTTTAATATTCCCAATTATTCTTCACGGCAGCTATGATTTTATATTAATGGCCAACGAACCACTTGGGATGTTAGTATTTATTCCTTTTATTTTTTATCTTTGGAAAACAGGATTTAAAAAGATAAAAACATTATCTGATGAATCAAAATTTAAATAAACAACGTAATATGACTATTATTGAAAAAATTATTAAGCAACATTCTAATAAAGAAACTATTATCCCCGGAGAAATAGTTGATGTGGAAATTGATGCCAGAGTAGCTCGTGATTTTGGAGGAGCTAATGTTGTAAAAAATCTAATAAACAATGGATTAAGTATTCAAGATCCTTCGAAAACCTTTTTTACTTTTGATACAAATCCGGGAGGTTCTGATCAAAAATATGCTGCTAACCAGCATTATTGTAGAATGTTTGCCAGAGAAAATGATATCAAAGTTTTTGATATTGATACTGGAATTGGAACACATCAAGCAATAGAGAAAGGACTGGTTCAGCCGGGTGGTACCTTTGTTTCAACAGATTCTCATGCTAATATTATGGGTGCTATTGGTGCCTTTGGACAGGGTATGGGTGATCAGGATATTGCTGCTGTTTGGGCTAGAGGAAAAGCGTGGTTTAAAGTACCTGCATCAGTAAAAATTAACCTTAATGGTAAGCGGCCTAAAAATATAGCGGCTAAAGATATTATCCTAAACCTTCTAAATATTTTTGGAGCAAATAAATTATTAGGTAAAGCTGTTGAAATATATGGAGAAGATGTGGATAAACTAACTTTAGATGAGCGTATTACTATTTCATCTATGGCTACAGAAATGGGAGCTATTATTATACTTTTTACCCCTAATAAAGCAATATATCAGCAACTTGAAAGCTTGAGTGGAATAAAATCACCACTGATATTTGCTGATGAGGATGCTATTTATGAACAAGAATTTGATATTGATATGAGTTCTTTTGTTCCAATGGTAGCAAAGCCAGGCCATCCTCATGACGATACTTCTGTGGAAGATGTAAAGAAAACTAAAATAGATTCCGCTTTTATAGGTAGCTGTACAAATGGTCGGCTCGAAGATATGAGAATTGTTGCTGAGATCCTAAAAGGAAAAAAAGTTGCCAGTGGTGTTGTTTTAAAAATTGTACCTTCTACAGATGAAATATGGCGCCAGTCTCTTGATGAAGGTTTGATAAAGATTTTTAAAGATGCCGGAGCTTTAGTTTCCAATGCTGGTTGTGCGGGATGTGCTGCTGGTCAGGTTGGGCAGAATGGTCCTGAAGAGGTGACTATTTCTACAGGAAATAGAAATTTTGCCGGCAAACAAGGTCGTGGTGAAGTTTATCTTGCTTCTCCTGCCACAGTTGCTCTTTCCGCTGTGGCTGGTTATATTACTGATGAAATGGTAGATAACGATGTACCTGTGGAGTTTGAAAGAAAAGGCCTTAAGTTGGTTCCTAAAAAAGATTCTAATAAAAAAATAAGCGAAAAACCTCTTGTTGTTGAAGGTAGAGCATGGACTATTTTTCAAGATGATATCGATACCGATATGATTTTCCATAATAGGTATCTTGCTATTACTGATATAAATGAAATGGGACAGTATGCTTTTGATAATTTAAAGGGTTATGAAAATTTTGCTAAAGAAGCTAAAGAGAATGACATTATTATTACTACAAAAAACTTTGGCGCCGGTAGCTCTCGTCAACAAGCTGTTGATTGTTTTAAAGCATTAGGGATTTCCTGTATTCTTGCTGAATCCTATGGCGCTATTTATGAGCGTAATGCAATCAATGCAGCGATGCCTATTTTAACATATTCTCCCGAAATGATTTCTGAAATTGACCTTAGAAATGGTGATATTATTAAAGTAGATTTTGTGAAAGGTGAAATTACGAATCGTAGAAACAATAAATCTTCAAAAATAAATCCATTTTATGATGTTCAAAAGGAGATATATTTAAATGACGGCCTATTATAGCCGATTGTTTTAAATTATTATCTTTGTCGCCGTTTATTTTTTGAATTACAAACTTATATTTACATATATCATGGCAAAAACAACAATCAATTTAAGTTGGAAAGAAAAAATGACTTTTGATGCGGAAGTTAATGGACATATTATTCCTCTAGATGCAGAGGCTACTGTTGGTGGCGAAGATAGAGGCCCTCGTCCTAAACCGTTGACATTAGTTTCTTTAGGTGGCTGTACAGGAATGGATGTGATTTCTATTCTAAATAAAATGCGTGTAGAGCCAGAAGATTTTAATGTTAATGTTAGCGGAGAGTTAACAGACGAACATCCTAAGTACTTTCATAAAATTCATATCATTTATACTTTTAAAGGAGAGAATTTACCAATGGATAAATTGGAAAAAGCAATTAATTTATCGCAAGAACGTTACTGCGGTGTTACTGCTATGTTAAACAAAGTTGCTGAAATTACTCACGAGATTGTTATTGAAAAGTAATTTTTAGTTTAACTGATTTACTTCATGGTTTAGCTTTATGTAGATGCAAGGCATCATAAGCTGTCGATATTTTATTATTCTTCAAAGGTTTTATAATGCTGTAGCTGTATAGATTTAACTTGAAATTATTTCGTTAAATATAAAGCTGCATTGTGGTAATGCTATGCTTTCGTTTTACAAATTCTTGTTCTATTGCTTTCAATACTCATAATAAAGTTCTAATATATAATGTGGGTTAAGAGCGCGCTTATTAATTTATTGAATAATAAATAAACAAGAATCTAATTTGATATGGTGAATAACTTCATCTAATAAGACGTTAACATACAGACGTTCCGGCTGTTAGGGTTTTTTGGAATGTTCTTATTATTTTTACAGACTTTTAGGCTATTTTTTATAGAGTTTTGAAATGCAGGTAAAAAATATTATTCTAAGGCTAAAGGGTGTGTAGTACCTTTATGTTCAATTAGTTCTATTCTAGCTTTTCCAATCATCAATTTACCTTCAGCTAATACTGGTAAGTGGTTATTATCATCTGACACATAAACTATCATTGGGGTCTCTTCTCCAAAAACACCTCCCGTAACTACATGAGGGACAAACTTCATAGTTCTAACTTTGCCGAACTTAGTTTTAATGGTTTCATAACCTGTAAATACAAATTTAATATTGTAAACAGAGTCATCCATAAACAGATTTATATTAAAGTCTTGATTTACTTTAATATCTTTAAAATCCCATGTTCTGATATAATATAGTGTTGAAAGTAAATCTTGTACTTTAAAAGATGTAGAATAGTTTCTGATATCATTATTCTTATTGTTTATTGTTTGAATATCGCCCGACTCTTGATTAAAAATAACATCCATATTTACAGTATAACTACCCTCTTGTTTTCTTTCAGAATAATATTCTGGCAATAAAGTTTCTTTATTAATATAGCTTTCGTATACATCATGAGCTTTATAAAACCATCTAAAAGCACCTTTTGTCGATCCATCAAGTACAATGTGATAACATAATTCGTTTGTGTGTGGATTTGTTCCAAATTTTATCTTGCTCGTTATACTTCCGGCAGTAATGTTTCCTGTCATTGCTGAGTTGTAGTATAAATTAAAAGTTAATTCTTCGTTATTTTGAAATGCATTTTGCGAATAAATAACTAAATTTGAAAACAGGAATAGAATTAATATAATGTCAAATTTCATCAGATAAAATTTAGTTTAAATTAACTTTAAAAATTCAAAAAGCGGGCCAAAGTTTTTTGTTGTAACATAATTTTATGAAATGAGTATATTTAAGCATTATAAATTGAAATAAAAGAGTCAAATAGATATAATATCTTTTTGATTTTGGTGTTTTTTTTAAAAAAGATTATTTTTATATTAATTTGTAATATAGTGATTAACTATAATATAGAATACAGAATTATATCAAAAAGTAAAACAGGTAATTTACCCATTTGAAATTTGTAATAATTTTTTGTATCTTTGTGATGGTTAATTTAAGTTTTTATTGCTCATTAAAAATAAATTTACAATGTTAATTACTATTGGTCGCATTAAAAAATGGGGAAAGAAACAAGACATATCGAAGCTCATCGAGGCTCTTGAAACTCCAGATGCAGAATTAAGAAAAGCTATTTGTTTAAGTTTGGGGGATACCAAGTCAGCAGATGCATTATTAGCATTACGCTATTTAGAACAACATGATCCTGACGTTTTCGTTCAAATGACAGCAAGAAGGTCAATAACTTTTATGATTGACAACGTATCTGATATGCCACATATAAAATATAATAAAGTTGCGGCAAAGACAGATCTTTCTTATATACCTGTATAAACAGGTAGTTGGTGTTTAATTTTTTAAAAAATAATAATTCAGGGGCTAGTTATAGCCCTTTGTTATATAAAAAAATATATATTTGCTGGATATTATTTTTCAATACAAATCATTTAAAATCAGCAATATGATAAATAAAATCTCATCGAAAGATGCAATGGCATTAGAAGATAAATACGGCGCACATAACTATCATCCACTAGGAGTTGTTCTTGAAAGAGGCGAGGCCTATAAAGTTTGGGATGTTGAAGGTAAGGAATACTATGATTTTCTTTCAGCTTACTCTGCTGTAAATCAAGGACATTGTCACCCAAGGATAGTAAAAGCATTAACAGATCAAGCTCAAAAGCTTACACTTACTTCAAGAGCTTTTTACAATAATGTTCTCGGTCAATATGAAAAATATGTAACAGAATATTTTGGTTATGATAAAGTTTTGCCAATGAATACTGGTGCTGAGGCTGATGAAACAGCTTTAAAACTTATTCGTAAATGGGCATATAAAGTTAAAGGCATTCCTCAAAATGAAGCAAAAATAATCGTTGCTGCCGAAAATTTTCATGGACGTACTATTACCATTATATCAATGTCAACAGATCCTGAAGCGAAAAATGACTTTGGCCCTTATACTCCCGGGTTTATCACTATTCCTTATAATGATGTTGATGCGCTAAAAGAAGCGTTAAAAGACCCTAATGTAGCAGGTTTTTTGGTTGAACCAATTCAAGGTGAAGCAGGAGTATTTGTTCCAGATGATGGATACTTAAAACAATGTTACGATTTATGTAAAGCAAATAATGTTCTTTTTGTTGCTGATGAGGTACAAACGGGTATTGCTAGAACCGGTAAATTATTGGCTGTCGATCATGAAAATGTTAGACCTGATATATTAATTCTTGGTAAAGCTCTTTCAGGAGGAGTTATTCCTGTTTCAGCTGTTTTAGCTGATGATGATATAATGCTTACAATAAAACCTGGAGAGCATGGTTCTACTTTTGGAGGTTTCCCATTAGCCGGTGCTGTTGCTATGGAAGCTCTTCAAGTGGTAAAAGATGAAAACTTGGCTGAAAAAGCTGAATATCTTGGAAAGATTTTTAGAGAAGAGATTTCTAAGATAGATTCACCAATGATTGAGTTAGTTAGAGGTAAAGGTTTGCTTAATGCTGTTGTAATAAAACCTACTAATGGTAAAACAGCTATGGATGTTTGCATAAAGATGGCAGAAAATGGACTATTAGCTAAACCAACTCATGATCATATCATTCGTTTTGCTCCTCCTTTGGTTATTTCTGAAGAAGAGCTAAGAAAAGCTATTCAAATTATTAAAGACACAATATTGTCTTTTTAAATTATAGAATATTATAAAAGCCTTGTCTTATAAGACAAGGCTTTTTGTTTTATAAAAAATTATTACTGGCTTATATAAATATAGAATGAATAAGTGAATTTTACAAAAGCTTACTAATACCAAATTAAAAAAAAATATTAGAATTTATATCGGCACTTTTGCTTTCAAATTGGTATAAATTAGAAATTTAAGACAGTTTAAAGCTTAATTTATACAAGACTTTGTATGAAGGTGGTACAGTTAAATTTTTTACGCCGTATTTTTTAAATAGGATAGATATGTTGTCAAGTAGATTATTCACTTATTTTAGAATAATATCAAAATTTCTAAGTAATATTAAAGCTTCAGGCATTGAAAAGACAGCCTTTTTTGTTTTTCCGTTTAATAAATCTATTCCGTTATAGTTAAACGCATTTTCAAAATTGGCTTTTGTTAGATTCGTATTAGTAAACATGCTGTCTTGTAAATCTGTATAATTAAATCTACTAAGTTGCATGTCTGCTTCCGAGAAGTTTACATCATGAGCAATACATTTATAGATTTTCATTTTCTTCAATTTCATGCCATAAAAACTTGAATAGCTGATATTGGAATCTTCGCAAGTGATAGAGAAAGGCATAGAGGCTTCGTCCCAGACAATTCCTATCATTTTACAGGACTTAAATGTTACATTTGAAAATCGGGAATATTTGACTTTTAATGAAGATAGGTTACAATTTTCGAATTCACAATTTTCGAATTCACAATCTTCAAATGTATTATTAGAAAAATCACAATGTGTAAATTTGCATTTAATGAATTCTTTTTCTTTAACAACAACATCTTTATATATTATCTTGTTAAATATTTTATTTTGATGAAGATTTTCCATTTATAGTATTTTTATTTTCTGTATTTCTTAACAGCCGGTATAAGCGGAAGCATAACAGGGGCATTTATAATAAAAAATAATGTCTCGAAAACAACATTACTGTCTTTGGCTTTTTTGCCTTTTAATCTACTCAAGAAAGCATCGAAAGTATTTCCTGACAGATTGCCAAAAAATATCATTCTTATCATTAAAACAATATGCTTTGCTGTTTTTTCTCCGTAAAAATCAAACAGTTTTTTTGTCATTTCTTTATCGGGATTACGGTTAGTTTCGGCATAGTGTTGAGCATATAATAAGGCTACAACTTCAAAATCCGATGCATCTGCTGCAAATTGCAAGTTGAGCATGTTTTTTACTTCTGCCTCACTTATTCCGCTCGACACGGCTTGTTTTGCATGAAACCATGTGCAATAAGTACATCCGTTTACAGCAGTAACTACGGTCATTACTTTTTCCATAAATACTTTGCCCAACTTTTTATTGCGCATAGCGGCAAAAATATTGACGGTATTACGAAAAAGAAATGCCAAATCACTTAATAATAAACGAAATGTATATATTTTTCTATCAAAATTATCTTTCATTATACCAGATAAAAGCCGAAAGACAAACTGTAAATATTAGTTTGTCTTTCGCTACATCCATTGTTTTAATACGACTGTTCAATATTCCAAACAAAAGCCCTTAAGCCTTGTTGTTCAGATTTTTTATCCAGCTTCTTCAAAAGTTCAAGTAACGGCTCAACTTTATCATCTTCTACCATGGTTAAATGAGCATTGTTCATTTCGGGCCAGGTATGTGTGCCTTCATGAGGTTCTCCGTTTATCGAACCTCTGCCCTTTACATCAAGCCACTGAGTATAGCCTTTTATGTTTAATACATTCAGTATATGCTGAACTTCAAAGGTGATAGACTGATTATATGCTATAAATACTGCTTTCATTATATATGTTTTTATATTATTAATTTTTTTGTCTATCAAAAGGTTATGTTTACGTTGCATAACCTTTTGATATTATTATTTACATATTTAAATTCAATTTAGTTTTTTCAATTGCTTTCTTTTTGCGTTTTATTTGACCCACCCCAAAAATGGTATAAATAGCAGGTATTAAAATCAAAGTTATAACTGTTGAGAATGTTAATCCACCAAAAATGGCAACCCCCATAGGTCTCCACATCTCGGAACCACTACCTTTTAATACAATCATAGGCAACATTGCCAGAATAGTTGTTATTGATGTCATAAGTACAGGTCTTAATCTGGAACGACCACCGGCTACAACGGCTTCTTTTAATGAATAGCCTTTGGCAATAAGTAAATTGATATAATCAACCAATACAATTCCATTTTTAACAACAATACCTATTAACATAATGGCTCCAATCATTGAAATAATATTAATGGTAGTGTTAAAAAGATATAATGCTATAAAAACTCCTGTAAATGCAAACGGAATAGAAAACATTATAATAAACGGTTCTGTTAATGATTCAAACTGTGATGCCATTACAATATATACAAGAAGGATAATTAATGCTCCAAGCATTAGCAAATCTTTAAAAGTATCCTGCATATCTTCAACACTACCTCCAAATTCAACCGTAACATCACTTGGAATATCTATTTTAGCGATTTCTTTTTCAAGAGATGCTTTTACAGTACCTAAATCGGAACCGGAAAGGGCTGATGAGATTGTTACTACTCGTTCTTTATTTTCCCTGTCAATATTAGGTGGTGAATAAAATCTTTTTAGTGTTGTTATTTCACCTACTTTTACAGGGATACCGGAAGGGGTCATAATACTGATATTCCGTATATCCTCTGTTGAATGACGGAATTTTTCATCATAACGCACAATTACATCATATTCATTACCTTCTTCTTTATAAACAGTAGCTGTAAGTCCGGTAATACGGTTACGAATTGCTCCGGCAACAGTGGCGGTATTTAAGCCAAAAGAAGTCATTTTTTCTTGATCTAAAACCAATTGTAATTCTGCCTTTTCTTTATCACGACTCACAATAACATCTCTAACACCTTTTGTTCTATTGAATGCCGCTTCAATTTTTTCGGCAACTATATTAGTATGATCAAAACTATTTCCGAAAACTTTTACTTCCATTTTACTTCCGCCGCCCATACCCATGGCTGCTGACTTTCGAGTAGCTCCCGGGTCAACATAATATTTTTCTACTTGCGGCAATACTTCAATGTCTTTTCTCATTTCGTCGGCTATTTCAAAAATATCTCTTTTCCTATCCTGATGAGGTGTCATTTTGAAAGTATAATTTATAATATAGTTTCCTGTTTCCATAAAAATGGACGCCAAACTATTTTCATCTCCTACCCCGGCACTTGTCGAAACAACCTCTACCTCAGGGTATTTAGCCATAAAAACAGAATCTAAATACTGTGCTGTTTTAATTGTTTCGTCTAGTTTTACGCCTTGTGCCAGTTTAACTTGTGCACCAATTTGGTCATTATCCATTGCAGGCATAAATTCTGAGCCAATAAATTTGGTTAAAAAAAGTGAAGAAATAAATATAAGTGCTGCCGCCCCAACTACTACCCAACGATGACCTACAGCCCACGACAATGTTTTTTCATACACATTATCCAGTTTGTCAAGTAAATTTTGAGAGAAATAGTAAAGTTTTCCTCCAATAGTTTTTCTGCTTGGTTCTTTAACACTTAAAATTTTAGAAGATAACATAGGAACAAGTGTTAACGAAACAATTACCGAAGTAACAATAGAAATAGTTACTACCCAACCCAAAGGTTTAAAAAGAATTCCGGTTACACCGCCTAACATAGTTAAAGGAAGGAAAACGGCAACAATGGTAAGTGTTGAAGCAATAACAGCCAAACTTACCTCGTTTGTTCCGTAAATAGCTGATTCACGGGCAAATCCGCCTCGTTCTAATTTTTTTGTAATATTTTCAAGTACCACAATGGAGTCGTCAACTACCATACCGATGGCAATAGTCAGTGATGAAAGTGTAATAACATTGATAGTGCCTCCGGACAGATACATATAAATAAAACCGGCAATCAATGAAATTGGAATGGAAAGAGAAACAATTAAAGTAGCCCTCCATCTTCCCATAAAAAACATAACTACAATAACAACAAATAGTAGTGCATAAAGTATGGTTTCGGTTAGATTATTTACCGCAGAAACTGTGTTAACAGAGGTATCCATCAAAACATCAACTTTAACATCGGGCGGTAATGTTGATTTTATTTTAACCAGTTTTTCTTTAATTTTGTTGGCTACGGTAACCGTATTGGCATCTGATTGTTTTTGAATCATCAAACGCACATTCTTTTTCCCATTGGCACGTTCGAACGATTTTATATCTTTTAAACCATCGTTAATAGTTGCAACATCTTTTAAATAAACAGGATGATTATTAAAATTACTTATAATAATGTTTTTAATCACATCACTATTTTTAAATTCACCTTGTACACGAAGTTTCAAATCCGATTTGCCCATTTCAAGGCTTCCTGAGGGCAGATTTAAGTTATTGGCTGCAAGCACACCACCAATTTGTTCAACCGATAAATGATAAGCCTCTAATTTTCTGGGGTCGATATCAACCATAATTGCTCTTACAGGTGAACCAATTTGAATAATGTTTCCTACCCCCTCAATACGATTAAGCGGTTGAATTATCCTGTCATCAATAATATCTTTAATGCCCTCATAACTTTCGTCCGATGTTACCGAAAACATAATTACCGGGATCATACTTGTACTTAGCTTAAATATTGTGGGCTGTTCCACATCATCAGGCAGACTTCTTTCAGCAAGACCAACGGCATCGCGTATCTCATTGGTTGCTTCGTCTAAATTTGCTCCCCACTCAAACTCTAATGTTATTACCGAAATATTATCTTTTGATGAAGATGTAATCTTTTTTAGATTACTGATAGAACCAAAATGGTCTTCTAATTTTTTGGTTATATTTTGTTCTACATCTTCAGCATTTGCCCCCGGATAGAATGTAAAAACTGAAATCATCGGCGGATCCATTTTTGGGAAGAAATCTACGGGCAACTGAAAGTAAGAATATATTCCTAAAATTACTACCCCAATAAATATCATAATGGTACTTATCGGTTTTTTTACGGAAGTGCTATATATACTCATAATTTTATCTTTAAATATTATTAAAACAACTTATTATTTGACAATTATAGTTGTTTGATTTCTAAGTTTATTTTGTCCTTCAACAATTATTTCATCGCCTTCATTAATTCCTTCAAGAATTTCGGTTTTATCATCGAAAAGACGACCTGTTTGCACGGGTTGTTTTACAGCTATATTGTTTTTGTTTACAAACAGATACAAGTCATTGGTTCCTGTTTGTTTTATCAGTGCAATGGTTGGTACAAGAATAGCTTTTCCCTCACCGAGGTTAAGTTGAATTTTGGCAAACATTCCCGGGCGTAATTTTAAATCGGGATTATTAATTTTCACCTCTACGGTAAATGTTTTGGTTGCATCATCAATAGTGGGATATATATTATATATTTCGCCTTCAAAAGTTTGATTAGGATAGATATCGCAGCTAATATTTGCTTTCATACCTTTTTTAATTTGAGGATAATAAGATGCTGAAATTCCGATTAAGGCTTTAAGTTTATTGATTTGCACAATGGTAACAATTGCTGCTTTACCTGCACGCGTATTGGGTGCTCCTGAAAAAGTTTCTCCATCTTCGAAATATTTACCGGAAATTACACCATTAAATGGTGCTTTTAATTCTGTATTATCCAAAAGAAACTGATAACTTACTTTTGCTGCATCATAAGCAGCTTTAACTTCATCGTATTGTTGATCGGCAATAGTATTTGTTTTTTTAAGTTCTTCTAATCGTTCAAAATTAGTTTTCAAATTTGCAATATTAATGCGTGCTGATTCTAAATTTGTACGATCCATTGTTGCTATAACCTGTCCTTTGGAAACACGGTCGCCAATTTCGACATAAATTTTTTCGATTTTACCGGGTGCTGCCGGTGCCAGATATATTTCTTCGAAAGGAATTAAACTTGCTGTATAGCTAATGGTTTTATTAATAAGTTCACTTTTTATTGCCATTGTTTTTACGGGAACGGCTTGAACTTGCTTTGTTTCCTTTGTTTGAACTTCGTTTTCTTTGTCCGAATTACAGGAAGTTGCAAATGTTATAAAACTTATTGCAACTAATAAATTAATTATTTTTATCGTTCTCATTATTCTATTTTTTAAAGTTTATTATTTAATTTTCTTAAATCTAATTCTGCATTTAATAGTTTTAATATTGTTCCTGTTAAATCTGTAACTGCTGTTAAATAATCATTATTAGCACTGGTAACATCAAGACTTGAAGCAACTCCTTGTTTTATCTTCAAATTCATTTGGTCAAGTACTTCTTTTGCTATATTAACATTTTCTTTTTGTGAAATATATTGTTCTAAAAGATTATTGTAGTTGTATCTTAATTGTTTTTCTTGTAGGGTCAATTGGTCTGTTAATAAATCTTTAGTGTTTTCGCTAACATCAAAATCAATTTTAGCTTGATTTAATTTAGATTTTCTTAATCCTCCTGCAAAAATTGGAACATTTAATTGAATACCGACAACATGTTCCGGTGTCATATTAAAATTAGGTTCTTTTATTTGCTTGGTGTATGAATAAAAAGCAACCAATGAAGGTAAATAACTTGCTTTTGCCATATTAATAGATTTTTTTGCTATTTCACCCTGCATTGAAATTAATTGATAATCAATATTGTTTTGTATATTAAATGTATCAATTGGATTGTTAAGAATATAATTCTTTGTCGCAATATCTTCTAATGAGGTAGTTAATTTAATTTCTTGTTCAGATGGTAATCCTAATTGAAATCGTAATAGATTATAAGCTAACTCTACTTGTCGTTCGGTTGATTTTACGGCATTACCTACTGATGTTACCATAACTGAAAGTTTTTTAGCTTCGGTTTGTTCTATCATACCTACTTTAGCCAAGTTATTTGTATTTTCGTAGATGCTTTGAGCGTTTTTATAATTTTCTTTTAATTTTATTAAAATCTGCTCCATAGCCAATGCCATATAATAGGCTTGCATTGTTTGATATTTTACATCTAATTCGTCTTTTTGGTAACTTTGCTCAGTTATTTTTTTTGCAAGTTTAGAAAGTTGAACGCCTACAATATAATTTCCATTAAAAATTAATTGGCTTGCACTACCTTTAAAACTACTGGTAGGATTAAATTCTATAATTATAGGAGGAGCCATTGGGTTCATTTTTAATTCTGCCTCTGCTCCTAAAAAATTATTGTAATCGAGAGAAGCACTTACTTGAGGCAACCCTTGCGAAATTGTCTCTTTTATTTTCTGGCTCGACTTGTCAATAGCATATCTTGAATTTTTCAAGATTTTATTATGCGTAACAGCATAATTTACGGCACTATCTAACGACAGTTTCATTGGTTCTTGTGCTTGTAGCGATAAGACACTTAAAAAAAGCACACTAATAAGAAATATTCTCATATTCATTTTTATTTAAACAATTAATTAATATGTAATAAGTTGTAATAAGCAAACATTGATATTATCAACTATTATTTTAAAAAAACTACATTTGTTCTGCTTTGGATTTTATATGATTAACAACTTTATAAAAAGTTTTCATATCTTCTTTGGTAAGGCCTTCTTTAAGTTCTGTTCTTAATTCTGCTTCAATTTTTACAAACTTTTCAATAACTCGCCTGCCTTTTTTTGTAACCATAAGATATTTTTTTCTACGGTCTTTTGGGTCAACAGCCCGTCTTACGAGTTCTTTTTCTTCAAGAACATCAATTATTCGCAGTATAGCTGACTTATCTTTACCCATTGCATCAGCCATTTCTTTTAAAATAACATCTGATTCTCTCTTACTTAAGATGTGTAAAACAGCGTGTTGCTCAATGGACAGAGCAACCTCAGCTTGCTCAGAATCACGTTTTTTCAGTACTCTGATCATCTCATGCATCATTTGTCCAACGACCATTCCTAAAGGTAAATTATCTTGTTCCATAGTCTAAAAATTTATTCAGGGGCAAATGTAATATATTTTAGTTGATACATGCAACTAATTTCTTTTAAAATTAATTTTTTAACAATTATTTAGTTTTAATTAATGCAGGGACTTTTAATAATTACTTTAATGATATCTTGGTGGTTCTACCTTCAATTAATTAATCGCTTTAAAAGTTAAAAATACAAATTTAAACCAAAAGAAGAACTCAATATTTGATTACACTTAACTTCATTTGATAAAATTGCATACCATAAATATGTATCAACAGTTCCTAACTCAAAATATATATCAGCTGCTTTTATTAATGAATTATTACGAAATTTCCCATGTGCTTTAATTCCTGCAAATACCGTAAAATGAATCGCATTGGATCGATAATATTCTTTAGGATATTTATTATTTAGTTTAAGAAATGAATTATTACCTGTTTCGTAGCTTGCTGTAAAACCGGTTATTGGGGATAATGTAATTTTTTTAATTTTTTTATTCCAAATAGGAAATGTATTTTTAACTGTTATCGTATTTATTTTCTCAGCTTTTGATATTGATGCAGGCACATAGCCATATAATAATTCCGAATATACATGATTGTTAAGTAGCTGATACCCAATACCCGCTGAAAGAAACCCTATATTTCCTGCAAATTGTATTTTGGCATAATCAGGTCTATACCAGGGTTTATTTTTTACTAAAGTAGAATCTTGTGCAAAAGTACTTGAAAATATTAACAGAGCAACACCTAAATTTATTAAACTTTTATTATTCATTATATTTTAGCTCTATTAATTTGATGTCAAAAGTTTTATTATGCACATTTATAATACAGTATGTTGGCTTTTTAAGCCAAGGTACTGTTAAATAACTTACATTATCTTTATATATCTTTCCGAAAAAATAACTATGAATATGCCCGTGTATTGATAATGATACATTATTGTTTTGCATTAAAGATTTATATGTTTGTTCCATATTACTGTCAAATTGGTCAGAGAATGGAGGAATATGAGCAATTACAAATATTTGCTTATTGGATGGATTGTCTGATAATTGATTTGATAACCAATTAAAATCAGGATTCTTGTTACTTTCCCAAACTACATCATCAAAAATCACAAATTTGTTTTGCTTAAATTCAAATGAATAATTATAAGCACCAAACATTTGTTTATATACTTTTTCTCCATTTGATCTATAATCGTGATTTCCTATAACTGTAAGGTAAGGCTTATGAAGATTTTTAATAATATTATAAAAAATCTCATATTCTTTTAATAAAGCTTTGTCTGCAATATCTCCACCAAAGATTACAAATAATATATCAGGCTTCTTATTAATATCATCAATTACTTTTCGCAGATTACTGTAATGATAATGATTATCGGTAACAAAGGCAAATGAAAAAGTATCAGAATCGATTTGAATATTCTTAATTAATTGTAGGTTCTTATTAGTAGTATTTTTGCTCTCCTCCTTAACATTTGCCTCGTAAGGACTAAATTCAAACACTTTTTCGCAACTAACAAATAATACAGAAAACAATAATATTGTTATTACATATATATTTTTTATTACCATATCAAATATTATTAGCAAACTTTTTTATTAATTTATTGATGTATGTTATGGTTATTATTTTTTCGAATGAAAACAGTACTATTAAGGCCATTACTACGCCTACTAATACATCAATAATATAATGATGACCTGAATATACCGCAGAAAACCAGATACCAAGTGTAAATATTGCAAATATTATGTTTGCCCAAGTTAAACGTTTTTTTACACCGTAAAACAATACTATCAAAGGGTATGTTGCATGCAACGATGGCATGGCAGCCAAAACATTGGCATTTTTATTATAGATTCCTTCAAAAAGTGGGTAACCTATTAATTCATCGAATCGTGCCAAGCCTGCACGATTACCCGGAACACCTATATGCAAGTCAAATCCATAAAGTTTTACATACCATGGCGGAGCAGCCGGATAAATATAATATATGGTAAAACCCACCAAGTTTACAAGTAAAAATGCAATAGAAAATCGTGTAAATAAATATTTATCTTTAATAAAGAGATAAATACCAAATGCAAGGGGGATAGGCATCCAATTTATATAAAAAAAACCTGACATAAAATCAAGAAATTTATTATTCCGGATATCGAAAAATTCGTTTGGAGTAATTATATCTTCTACTACTTTTATTCCAAATAGAGCTTTTTCTAGTTTATAAGGTTCTTTAATATGAGCTGTTGAAACTTCATAATTTGGAAGTATTCGCATTGAGTCATAAACAATCCAGAAAATAATAAATATAGAAAATCCAAGTATAAACTTTCGTGATTTTTCAGCGGTATAAAAGGATACTAACCAAATAGATACTAATATAAAATGATCTGGTTTCATATTACCTACAATACTCATCCATATTAGATAAATACTTATAATTAAAGTATTTACCAGAATATTTTTCTTTGTAAAACGAGTAAATTCCATTAATCAACAATTAATTTTTCGTGTGTTTTTTCTTTTGTTTTTATGTTTTTTCCAAAAAGTTCGATATACTTTACTGTTGGCCACATTCCTGAATTATCGGCATATATATATATATGGTCTAATACAGAAAGTTCTTTATTTATTTCTGTTATCATAACTGATTTAAAAGGGGCTAATTGTTTTAGCCAAAATTTATGTTTTTTGTCTGCAACTAATTTTATAGAATATATATTTTTATGTTCAACTTTTTCCCATTCAACTCCATAGGCATACCATTTTTCTACGGTTCGCAGTTCCATTTTTTGTCCTTGTTCATCATATCTTCTCCAGTAAACAATGATTGGTTCATCTTTATCTAAGTTTCCCTGTTTGTCGTATTTTGCATCATAAATTATTGTATTATAATTATGATTACGCTGAATATAAAAAAGTAGTGTATTTGTTTTAGGTGGTATTGGGTATTTCTCATTGTGCGAAAACACTATCATTGGAAATACTATTGCAATAAATAATATGTTTAATTTTAATAGTTTTGACATTTTTATAATAGTTTTTCTTTTTTATACCATTGTAAAGTTTCGTCTAAACCTTTAGATAAATTATATTCAGGTTTAAAATTGAAATCTTTTACTAAATCTGAACTATCGCAAAGCCAATTTTTTTGACTTATCTCCTTAAATTTTTCAGTATTCAGAGTAGGTATTTTATTTGATAATAAACATGAAATTTTCTCATTGAGAAAAGCTAATATTCTAACTAAAGATCCGGGAAAAACTAAACTAATTGTTTTTTTATTTAGTTTCTTTTTTATTAACCAATTAAACTCTTGTGCAGTATACTCTTTTAAATCAGATATAAAATATGCCTTGTTTGTTATTTTAGAATTTAGAGCACCTATAATTAGTTGTGATAAATCTTTAACATATATAAAAGAAATAAGCTGTTTTTTGGTATTTATATAGGTTTCTATACCTTGCTTAGTACTTTTATACATTACATAATAATCTTTCTCTTTTGGTCCATAAACACCTGTTGGACGAAATATCAAATAAGGAAAATCTTTTAAAGATTTAATGTATTGCTCTGTTTTTAATTTGCTTTTCCCATAGTAAGAAACAGGTTTTGGTGTATCTGTTAGTTTAATGGGTTCTGCACTCTTTTGTCCGGGTCCGAATGCAGCGAGACTACTTACGAAAATAAATTTTTCGGGAACCATTGATGTTTCAAGTAGTGCCTCAATAAGATTTTTGGTATATTGATAATTTACAATATCAAATAGTTTCTTATTACAAGTTTTGGTAACTCCTGCACAATGTATAATAAAGTCAAATTTTCCAATTTCTACTAGTTGATTTTTAAGCGATTCTTTGTTTGAAAAGTCAATGTATATAAACTTTATTTCAGGGTCAGTCAAATACTTTAAATCGCTAGACTCACGAATACCGGCATAAACATCATAACCTTCATGTATAGCTTCTTCTACTAAAAAGCTACCTATAAAACCACTAGCGCCTGTAATAAGTACTTTTTTCATTTTATAAATGTTTAATGTAAATTCTTCGTCTTAGATGTTGACGGGTTTCGTACGGGTTAAACATTTGAATAGAAGGTTTGTTATCTTCTAAAATATGACTGGTAATAGCTGTTTTAACACCTTCGTTAATACAGGCTTGTGTCATGTTTGCATAAAAAATTGCAGGCACTCCTTTATTGAAATATTTTGGTTTTACAGCATGAAGCAACAAATCAATAGTATCGTTTTTTTTCATTGCTTTTAAAATAGGTATAAAACCAAAAGGGAAAAGGTTACCATTGGCTTTCATCAATGCTTTTGATAATGATAAAAAGCTTAAGCCAAAACCAACTAATTTATTATCTTCATCAACGACTAAACCAATATAATTAGTGTTTACCATTGAAAAATATTGTTTGGTATAATAAGCGATTTGCTTTTCTGTTAAAGGGACAAAACCATATAAGTTTATATATGATTCGTTAATAATCTCGAATAAACTTTTAGCATAGGGCAATATATCTTTTGATTTTTTTAGTTTTAATAATCTTAAATTATATTTTTTTTGAACAAGTTCAGATATCCTTTGTATTTTTTCCGGTACTTTTTCCGGTATTTTCACCTCAAATTGCACCCAGTCGGTATCTTTTTTATAACCGTGCTTTTCCATATGTTCGGGATAATAAGGGTAGTTGTAAATAACAGCTTGTGTGCCAATTTCATCAAACCCTTCTACCAACATGCCTTCCAAGTCAAGATCTGAAAAGCCTAAAGGTCCGTGAACTGCTTCCATATTAAGTGATTTCGCCCAATCTTCTACCGTTTTAATTAAGGCAGTTGAAACATCATAATCATCAATAAAATCTATCCATCCAAACCTTACATATTTTTCTTTCCATATTTCGTTAGATTTATGACTGATAATTCCTGCAATTCGACCTACAATATCTCCATTTTTATACGCTAACCAATATTTTGCTTCACAAAAATCAAAAGCCGGATTTTTTTTCGGCGATAGTGTTGATTTTTCAAATGTATGAAGTTGTGGTACTCTGTATTTATTTCCTTTATACAGTTTGTTTGGAAAAGCAATAAACTTATTTAGATCTGATTTAGATTTAACATCTTTTATTTCTATTTTACTCATATTGAAAGTTTTTTAATGATAAGGTTTCTACATGTTCTCTACTTTTAATAAGTACATCTATGGCTTGATTTATTTGATCTTTTGTATGTGTTGCCATCAGTGAGAAACGCAAAATTCCTTTTCCTAATTCAACAGCAGGATGAACAACAGGGTTAACATATACTCCGTTTTTAATTAATGTACTAGCAAAAGCATAAGTTCTAACATCTTCTCCTACAAATATTGGAATTATAGGAGCTTCACTATTTCCTATTTCAAAATCAGCATCAGTTAAACATTTTTTTGCGTATTTTGTATTCTCCCATAATTTTTCAATTCTATGAGGCTCTGCTTTTATTATTTCTAATGCTTTTAAAACGGTTGCTGCCGATGCGGGTGGTATTCCTGCACTAAAAATTAATGCTCTTGCGTTATGTTTAATATAATTAATAGTGTCTTTATCACTTGCGACAAAACCACCGAGAGAAGCCAAAGATTTGCTAAATGTCCCCATTATTATATCTGTCTTGTCTGTAAGATTAAAATGAGAGGCTGTTCCTGCTCCATTAACACCCATAACGCCAAGTCCGTGAGCATCGTCTAACATAATTGAGGCATTGTATTTTTCGGCTAAATCTACAATTTTATTGAGTGGAGCAATATCACCTTCCATACTAAAAACTCCATCGGTAACAATTAAAGTTGCTTTTGTTTTATCTGTTTTTTGTAAAATCTTTTCTAACGATTGCATATCGTTATGCTTATATTTTAGTGTTTTTGCAAAAGACAGACGGCTTCCTTCAATTATTGATGCGTGAGATTTTTCATCAATAACCAAATAATCATTTCTTCCTAAAAGACTTGGTATAGCTCCAACATTGGCTTGAAAACCTGTACTAAAAACAGTAGCGGCAGGTTTGTCCACAAATTGAGCAAGTTTTTCTTCTAATTCTTCGTGTAAGTCTAAATTACCATTCATTAAACGCGAACCTGAAGCTCCTGTTCCGTATTTCTTTAATGCACTTATTGAAGCTTCTATTAATTTCGGGTGATTAGTTAAGCCCAAATAACTATTAGATCCAAACATCAATAGTTTTTTGCCTTTCATATATACCTCAGTGTTTTGTCCTGTTTCTAATTTATGGTAAAAGGGATACATTCCTTTTGCCTCAAGTAATTGCGGAGTATTAAATTCTGATAATCTTTTTCTTAATAATTTCATTTGTATATTCTTTAAAAATCAAATTTAAATCTTGCTCTTATTCCATATTCTTGTACATACGGATTATCTAAGTATGTCATTCTTTTCACTAAATCAACTCTAAAAAATTTGAATATATTTCCAATTCCAACACTAACTTCGGCATATGGCTTTGTCGATAAAGAATATGTTGTAGGATTTCCGTTTTCATCGGTAGGGAAATTCATTAATCCTTTTGTTTTTTGAGGATTATTAGCATCGGTTAGTCCTCCATAAATTCCTTTAGCAGATATAATTGTTCGCCACTTTAGGCGTTTAAATAAAGGGACTTTATTTAAAATAAATCCATTAAAATAGTGTTCAAC